>CADCTM010000680.1 GCA_902805485.1 uncultured Coleofasciculus sp.
TATGTTCTCTTAATGAACAAATAAAAATGATTTTTGAAATGACTAAAATGGAGCGCGTCTTTAAGATATTTCATAACCGAGATGAGTTCAAAAGTGCAATCCTACCATCTGAATATCAATTCACTTAAAACCATTAAACAGGTAGTCAAAGGTAGATGGTATGGATGCTAATGAACTTCGGAATCGATATGCAGCAGGTGAAAGAGATTTTAGCAAAGTCAATTTAGCTGGAGCAAACCTGAGCGGCACTAAATTAGCGGGGACAAACCTTAGAGGAGCCAATTTTGCGGGGACAAACCTCAGCGGAGCTGACCTATTTGGGGTCAATCTAACTGAAGCCAATCTAACTGGAGCCAATCTAACTGGAGCAAGAGCTATGGTAGCGCTCCTAATTGGCACAGACATGATGGGAACAAACCTAACCCAGACCGATTTGAGCGGGGCAAGCCTGACTGAGGCTAACCTAACTGGGGCGAATCTGAGTATGGCTAATCTAGCTGGGGCAAACCTGAGTATGGCTACCCTAACTGGAGCAAACCTGCATTCTGCCAACGTGAGTGGGTTAGCACTCTTACTGGCAGCAGATCTGAGTGGAACAGATTTAACTAAGACCAACTTGAACGGAGCCAATTTAGCTGGGGCAACCGTGAGTGAAGCTAATTTAACAGGGGCTAATCTGCGCGAAGCCAACTTAACTGGAGCAAACCTAACGGGTGCCAAATTAACAGGCGCTAACTTGCGCGAAGCCACACTGAGCGAGGCTGACTTAACTGGTGTCAACCTAACTGAGGTCAACCTCTTGGGAGCTAAGGGGCTGTCAACTTAAGCCAACAGTAAACTACTCACCCCCAAATGCTATCCGGTAGCCCTTTGGCATCTACAAAGAATTTGTCTTTATGTCTGAAACTACAATCAACACTCAAACAACTACTAATTCTCTAGGTTGGCGCTGGCGCTACGACCCAAGTGTGGAAGGAAAGCGCGATTTGCGACTTGATTTTCTGCGAGGCATCGCCATTTGCTTCATGAGCGTCAACCATCTGGAAAGCCATTCCTATTTCAATAGTCTGACTCAGGGACATATCTATGCAAGTGCCGCCGAGGGATTTGTATTTCTCTCTGGCTTTGTGCTAGGCATGGTCACTCTTGGACGCATACACAAGGTCGGCTGGACAGACTCGATGAAGAAGCTGCTAGAGCGTTCCTGGATTCTCTACAGAGCCAGCTTTGTAATTATGGCTGTTCTAGGATTGCTGACCATCGTTGCACCGGGTTGGACTCGCCCGTGTTTTGACACAGCCCCTGGTTCTTGGTGGCAGATTCTCTTGGCTGCGGCTACGTTCCACCTAGCTCCACCTGTGATCGATATCCTGCAACTCTATGTACTCTGCTTCGTGGCGTCTCCGGGTATTTTCTGGCTGTTACGCAAAGGACTCTGGCTTCCTGTCCTAGCAATCTCTTGGTCGCTCTGGGGCTTGCAGCAGACACATCCGTATGCCTTTAGTTTTAATCCCATTGACCGCGATCATCCTTACTTCGCTTTTGCTTCCTGGCAACTCTTATATGTGCATGGTTTACTCGCTGGTTACTATCGATCGCAGG
>CADCTM010000681.1 GCA_902805485.1 uncultured Coleofasciculus sp.
ACCTAGTTCTTCCTGCATTTCCCTTTTAATAGTCTCATTAGCAGGTTCCCTAAATTCAACTCGCCCACCGGGTAAAGCCCAAAAGCGATCGCTTAGAGATTTGTGAATTAAAACTTGATTTCCCTTGAGAAATACTGCAACGGAGCGATAGTTAAACCGCAAGTCGCCTTGGTCAAATGTGAGCATTTTTGTCTCCTGTGTAACTAGGAGGCTGTATCCCGTTTTCTCTAGGGGAAGCGATTAACAGGTACGGCTTAAGGCTAATGACTGATTTAATTTTACCCCCTGACCAAGTAAAACCTTGTAGAAACGTTGCGGCGAAACCTCTCTACGACTAGCTTTTTGAACATGGTAAGTAAAATCTGCTTGCTTTTTATAAGTTACCTGTGCCATACTTCTGAGTTACAACCAGTAACTACGGTAAATTGACCGAATTAGTGTACTTTGCAAATAAAGGCGATTAACCAAGCTTTGGCAGCAAGTAAGCCTTTGCGGGTTTTCCAGCATTTGAATTTAGGAGTGGACAGTGCTAACCCCGTCGAAAATAGTTCCCATCCCAGCCGTTTTAAGTCGTTTCTGGGGCAAACTCAAACAGCATTCAGTAAAAAGCTTTGCCCTCCTAATTACGGTTGGTTTTAGTTTAAGTTTGGCTGTTTCTGCTTGTAGTTCCAACAAAGTTACCAACTCAACAGCTACCGCACCAGGAGCAAATCAAAGCCAGGTAATTCGGATTGGTTATCAAAAATACGGAACCCTCAGTATTCTCAAGACACGCGGTAGTTTGGAGGAACGTTTAAAGGCGGAGGGTTTAGGTGTGCAGTGGACTCAATTTCCCGGTGGTCCTCAACTATTAGAAGCATTAAATGCAGGCAGTCTTGACTTTGGGCATACGGGAGAAGCGCCGCCTATCTTTGCACAAGCAGCGGGTGCGCCATTGGTGTACATTGCTCATGAACCGCCTGCCCCGAAAAGCGAAGCTATCTTAGTACCAAAAGATTCTCCAATTAAAGAAATAGCCCAGTTAAAAGGCAAAAAAGTTGTCTTGAACAAGGGTTCAAATGTGCATTATTTACTTGTACAAGCACTAGCCACTGCTAAGTTGAAATTGAGCGATATTAAAGTCATTTATCTGCCGCCAGCCGATGCTAGGGCGCTGTTTGAGCAAGGTGGCGCCGATGCTTGGGCGATTTGGGACCCGTTTTTTGCAGTTGCCGAACAAGCGACAGGAGCAAGAATTCTTAAAGATGGAGAAGGACTTGTTGCTAATCGGGAGTTTTATTTAGCAGCAAAGTCGTTTTCCGAGCAAAGTCCTGAGCGTTTGAATGCTGTTTTGGAAGAGCTTAAAAAAGTTGATGAATGGGCAGCAAAAAACCCGACTGAAGTGGCAAAATTACTTTCCCCTGCTCTCGGCATTGATGTTCCAACGTTGGAAAAAGTGGCAAAACGACGTGGTTATGGTGTACAACCGATTACCGAAGAAGTTGTCAATTACCAGCAGAAAGTTGGTGATACATTTTATGAGTTGAAATTGCTTCCTAAACAGATCAAGATAAGTGATGCAGCAAAGGCGACGAAATAGAAAAAGCGGGTGAACTTAAAA
>CADCTM010000682.1:0-438 GCA_902805485.1 uncultured Coleofasciculus sp.
CGGAATCTGATGAAAGGGGAAGCGGAATTTCCCAAGAATTTAGACAAGCTAAATGTTTTGCAAGGCGTCGCGAAATTTCCTGTACGGATTAAATGTGCAATGTTGTGCTGGTATACATTGAAGGCGGCATTAGAGGCAGAGGCAAGTCACTGCTCAAAAATACCCCTTTAGACAGGTAGCGGTTCTGCGCCAGGACATTAATTATAGAGTGCTAGATAAACGCCTCAATGTTATCCACTACTGAGAAATAGTGCCTAAATGTCTGAGCCATTACTTGAAGAATAGGTTTTTGTCTTTCCTGCATCGTTTGCTCAAGCTAGATTGTGGTTTATCGACCAGCTAGTTCCGGGTAATGCCTTTTATAATGTGCTGACAGCACTACGTTTATCAGGTTCCCTTAACTTAAGTGCTTTAGAGCGGACGTTTAAGGAGATTGTG
>CADCTM010000682.1:448-1600 GCA_902805485.1 uncultured Coleofasciculus sp.
ATTTTACGCACTCGGTTTGCGATCATCGAAGGGGAACTTGTTCAAGCGATCGCACCAGTTACCAGCTTAAAGATTAGTTTACCAGTAATTGACTTGCGCGGATTGCCAGCTTCAGAACGCTCAAGTTATTCCCGGCAGTTAGTCACTGAGGAGTCTCAACTCCCATTTAACCTTGCTACGGGACCATTAATTCGCTTAACACTGTTGCAGCTAGATGAAACTGAGTACATCTTGCTGCTAAATTTACACCACATTGTCTCAGATGATTGGTCGATTGGCGTATTAATTCGGGAACTTAAGGCAATTTACAGCGCTTTTGCCCTTGGCAAACCGTCCCCTCTACCGGAATTACCGCTTCAATACGCTGATTTTGCTCATTGGCAACGCGACTGGTTACAAGGGGTAGCGGCGCTCCCTGAGTCACCTCTACAAACACAACTGGCATACTGGCGGCAACAATTAGAGGGTGTTTCCTCTTTAAATTTACCAACTGACCGACCCAAACCTGCAAGCCCAAGTTACCGGGGAGCAACGCAATTTTTAGAGTATCCAAAAAGCCTCAGTGAAGCCTTAAAAACGCGATCGCAACAGGAAGGGGTAACTTTATTCATGACCCTTTTAACCGCATTCCAAATCTTGTTGTATCGCTACACACAGCAGGAAGATATTACGGTAGGAACGCCGATCGCCAATCGTAACCGTAGTGAAATTGAACCTTTAATTGGCTTTTTTGTCAATAGTTTAGTCCTCCGCACAGACTTATCCGGAAACCCAACATTTCGCGAACTACTCAACCGAGTGAAGGAAGTAACATTAGGAGCTTATGCTCATCAAGACTTACCTTTTGAGAAGTTGGTGGAAGAATTACATCCAGAGCGAATCTTGAACCGCCATCCCTTGTTTCAAGTCATATTTGCCCTTCAAAATGCACCGATGGAGGCGCTGGAACTGCCAGGCTTAACGTTAAGTTCAATGAATATTGATTATAAAACAACGCGGTTTGATTTAGAGTTCCACGTCTGGGAGAGTTCGGATAGTTTTAGAGGTTTATGGGGGGAAAAGTGGGAAAACGCAGAGGGACTTAGAGGCGTTGTCGTATACAACACAGATTTATTTGATGAAGCCACTATTGCCCGAATGAGCGGACATTTT
>CADCTM010000683.1 GCA_902805485.1 uncultured Coleofasciculus sp.
TAAATCCAAATCTTCCCGCCGACGCTGTGCTATTGCCTATCTATTGAAAAATAACTGCCAGGTTAGCGAAGTAGAAGAAGACCCCCAAGCCTATCAACTTCGGCGACGCAAGAAGGAAATTGAAATCGAACGCCTCAAAGAACAACTTAAGAGTCGTCTCCCCAAGGGAAGAAACTTATCTGACCAAGAGTGGTTGGAAGCCCTAGAAGAGGCGCAGGGTTTAATCCTGGATGACGATGAATTGAGAAAAGTACAAGCTAGTCTTACCAGAAAACAAAGCTCTGTTCCCTTCTCGATATCCTACGAAACCAACACCGACTTGCGATGGTCGAGAAACGAACACAAACGCATCTGCGTTAGCTTCAATGGCAAAGGCATCAGCAAGCATACCTTTGAAGTCTTCTGCGGTCAGCGCCAACTCCACTGGTTTGAACGCTTTATTGAAGACTACGAAATTTTTAAGCAGAACGAGGAGCAGGTTCCTGGTGGATTGGTGACTTTACGTTCTGCTCGACTAGTTTGGCAAGAAGGTGAAGGTAAGGGAGAACCTTGGCAGATAAATCGGCTGTTGCTTCACTGCTCTGTTGAGACTCGTTTGTGGACGGCAGAGGGAACCGAGGAGGTACGTGCAGAGAAAATTGCCAAAAGGCAAAAAATTATCGACAGCATGAAAGCACAGGACTTACGCAAAGACGCTAGATATAGAGTAGAAGTCACACAAGTTGCATAGGAATAGAGGGATGTTTGAGTTCCTCACTCAAGTAATCAGAAAGCCATTGATGTTTCAATTGATAAATGGTTTGACCACTTAGTGCAGCTAGTCTCTTCAAATGAGTCCAAGCTAGAATCGCACAAGCAATGTGATTTCTTTGAATCCTAGCTTTGCGACATTGACAAGCTTCAAGACCAGTCAGTTGCTTAACTCCTCGATGGAACTCCTCAACTTTCCAACGTTCAGCGTTCGCTTTTTGAACCTCATCCGTTGAGTTTTGAGAGTTGTCATTAGTGACAATATAGTCCGTTCTATCGGTAGAGATAGTAACCCGGAATAGTTTCACCTTTTTCTGTTTGGGAAAGTTCTTGATTTTAATTAACTTGCCGTGCTGGCGTTCTTCTGTTGACCAACTCAATTGTCCAATCTGCTTATATTTCTCCACTCCTCCACTATCATCTACCAAGCGATTCCGTTTGAGAGGACAGTAATAAATTTTGCCAAGTTGTTCGATGAAAGCCATTAGCTTTTGAGCGGCGTACCAGCTATCCATTAGCACTCTGAGAAAGGGTAGTTGCTTGCTATACACGAGATTGTTTAGTATATCTGCCACATGGTCTAGCTTGTTCTTTCCATCTCCATCGGGTTCATAAATTCGGTAGTCAATTACCCAGTATTGTCCGGTTTTTACATTGACATACACACAACTGATCAGACCAATTCCTCGAATGACACGATGTTCTGTACCACTGTACTGTCGGCGGACAAGTTCAATACAACGAGAAGAGTTTTTGTCAATAACGGTATCATCGAAAATAATCGATGCATCTTCATCCAGTTGGATAAGATGTTTTACGTTATCCCAAAGTAGGCGTGGGGTTAGCTTTTCGCCTGTGAGATAGCGATTAATTGTGTCGTGACTAAAAAAATTCAGATGGTCAGCTAAGTTAGTCAGCGTGTAATTTTTCTGACTGCTGAGTAAGTATTGGCAGTAATCTAGCTTACTAAATGACACTTGACGTTCAAGTTCTACTCGAATTGAGACTAACACGCTCAGCCTCAATTAGTTTGTTTTTTTTGATTAGGTGTGTCAGATATCATACCACTACATATAGCGTACCTGCGTAAGTCCTGAGCTTCTCCTGTTTTATTTAAAACACTTTTCTCATTTCCGCAAGAGGTCTTTTCTTTACTTTTGGTTTTTGTTTAAGTCCCGCTATTTTGGTATCAGACATAAGAAAGTGAGGCATAAAGCTTCTCGTTACGTGAAAGCGAGAAGGTTTTTGCAGCCAAAAGAAACTCGTTCATTTACCACACCTATCTCCCCACATGAGCGAACACAGCTTGTGTAGTAATACCTAAACCAATTAAGGTCATGAATAAGGCGCTTACGGTTGGGAAAATACTTATCTTTGGGGATTGGATCGGCAGTCGCTCAAACAGTTCCTTGGCATAAACTAGCATCAGCCCAATCCCAGTTAGTACCCCAGCTAAACCCAAGCTAAAGGCAGATACCAAGGCCAGTCCAAAACCAATCCGGTTTAGCGCGATCGCACTGAGCAGCACCACCAAAGCGGAGGGACAGGGCAATAAGCCGCCGGAAATCCCCAGAGCTAGTAGGCTAGACCAAGTAATCGGGGAACCATCAGCCCCCGGTGGAAGATGCGAATGTTCATGGTGTTCAGGGTTGTGGTCGTGGTCATGAGCATGGTGATGATGTGCCTGAACCACTTCGGGTTTGTGTCTTGTAGGTAGCTCATGGCTGTGGTCGTGGGTGTGGACATGACCCTGTTCATGGTGATGATGATGGTCATGGTCGTGCGTATGTCCAGCGTGGTGCTGCCCAACAGCCCAGCTTTGGAATACCAGAGCGCCTCGCCATCGACTGATCAACAGCTTCAGACCAATTCCCGTCACCAATACACCAGAAAGCACGTTCATCCAGGGGTACAGTTGCTCTGTCAGGATGAACTGAGAGGTGCCAAGGGTCACCAACCCTAGAGCGAAGATGCTAGCGGTATGGGTAAGTGTCACCGTCAGCCCTAGAAATAGGGCGTGTTGGGCTTTGCTACGAGCACCGACCAGATAAGCACCGACTATCGTTTTGCCATGACCTGGGGACAGAGCGTGCAACCCACCCCACAGAAAGGCGATCGCTAAAGCAATTAGGATGGTAGGGAGATTAAGCTCCTCCAGAGTGATTAGGCGAGTGAAGACATCGTTGCTTCTTCCGGTCAAAGCATTATTCGAGTAGCCGGATGAGCGCACAGACGGTTCCACTGTCTGTTGACCCAAGGTAGGTAAGGGATTCAGCTCAAAGGAGATACGGCGCTGGTTGAGAGGACTAGTAAGCAGGTCATTCGGGTAATCCCTCAGGCGGTTGGTGATACTGGAAGACGTGAAATTGCCTTGAGTAGGAACGCCATCTGCTACTACAGTAATCTCACGCCAGCCCAAGCGCTTCGGATAAAACTTGTCTTCAAACTCAACTAGCTGATTGGCTCTAGCTGACGCCATTGCACCCCGAAACGTACAACTTAGGCGTAGTGTGTCTAACCCGCCCACGCCTGGGGGAAATTCAACAGATGAACGTAAGAGTGAGAGTGCTAAAGGCTGTTGGTTGATACGCAACTCCAGGTAGGAGTTGACCTCCTGGCATTTTTCAGAAGGGTAGTTAACGGTTTCGGCGGCTTCAGCTTGGTAGTTGTGATTGGTATCTAACTGATTAATTTCCTGGAAAGCTGGGATTTCCGCCATATCTAGAACATAATCAATCTCCACCTGATCCGGCGTCACCTGTAGTCCTGCGTAGTGATTGATAGTGAAATTGCCTAGAGGATGGGCATCCGCCGCAGGCATCCAGAAGAAAAACACCGCCATAATGGCACCGAGCCAAGTCAAGCAATGCAGCAGCTTTCTCATAATGGCCTTGTCTAGGAAGTCAGGAGTGAAGTGAGTGATGTTGCTCAAGAAGAGGCAGATGGTGTCAATTTAGCCAAGACTTGGCGGGCTTCATCGGCATACTTGTGGTGAAACTGGGGATTGAGGCTCACGGCTTGAGTTAATCGCTTAATTGCCTCCTCCTGGTTACCGCAGTGCAATGCAATCATGCCCGCATGAAACTGTAGCAAAGCATCCTCTGTTCCATAACGAGTTGCCCGTTGCACGGCTTGTTGCGCTTCTTGCCAGCGCCCGTTAGCTGCTGCCGCCCATGCCAATGTATCTGAAGCATAGATGTCGTCCCGCACGGCGACTTCCCGTTGGGCAATCTCTAGTGCTTCTGATAGATGGATACCATGTTCAGTGTAATAAACTGCCAAGGCTCGGTCGTAGATGCCTTTAACCTTGCTCAGGTGTGCCACTACCTCAATGAGATCTTCAGTAGCGGCTGCGCCTTCGGGGTCTCCTAAAGCTTTCTGTGCATCTGCCTTATACCCCAGCGTTTCTACCATCGGCAGTAGTTCTATACCCTGATTTGCTGCCGCTAGAGCTTCCTGCCAGCGATGCTGAGTTGCATAGAGACGGGTTAGTCCTGTAAATGCAGGTACATCCATCGGGAAAAGCTCAAGGGCTTCCCGGTATCGCTGCTCAGATAAGGCTAAATCCCCAGCTACAAAAGCTAAATCCCCAGCCCGCACATGAAACCAAGCACGAGTCTCTGCCGGAATCGTGTAGAAAGAGTCCATCTGCTGCATGGTCTCATCTAGGAGTTGCCGCGCCGCCGCCAGGTTGCCAGTTAACTCTAAGTAACGGGCTGCAACGGCGTTATGACCTGAGTTTGCCGATTCTGTGGTCAGGGACTGCAAGAGTTGATGGGCGGCTTCATAGTCCCCCAACTCCATCTGAATCGATGCCATCAGCGAGGCAATATTAGGATTACCCGGAACCATCTGCTGGACACCCGTCACCACCTGCAAAGCTTCCCAAAATTGATGCTGAGATAGTAAAGCTGAGGCGAGGAGCATGGAAGCGCCTACATTATGGCGTGGTTGTATAGCTAGTGAGCGGCGTGCTGCTTGCTCGGCTCGCAACAGATCTTCCACATCCCCGACTTCGCGAAACCGCTTCAAATATTCAGCAGCCAGCAGGCGTAGGAGCAGAAAGGAGTTGGGCGATTGGTGCACTTCCTTCTCATAGGCGCTGACAATCTGCGATCGCTGTAGATAATCAGGAAATACAGGGGCAGGACTCGTTACCTCTGGCGGCTGAATCTGAGGAGGTAATACCTCCCCAGATTCAGCCACCATCTGTTGCACCAATGACTCAGCGCTAGTTCCGTTGCCTACCCCGCTCGCTTGGGCATTGGGTTGTCCTAGTAAGATTAGCAGGCTAGTCAGCACTAACAGGCACAGTACTCGTAGATACATAGCGCTTAACGTGGTTCACCCAGATAGGGGAAAGTTCTGGGAAAGTTGGCAGGATTCGGTCCAACATTATCCCTAAGCAGTGTCGGTATTATGCCTTGAGTAATCCCTGTAACAGCACTACCAAAGACAACAGATGTCGTTACATCGATTACGTCATCTTTAGGCCGTCTGCCACCAAGGTTTTTTCCTAGTCGAGCGCCAAAGTAGGTACCGAAAGGTTTGGTCAGGTCAGCAGTTATCGCATCAGGAATTGCCACGGAAATGACGGCATCAGCAATGCCTTGAGGTCGCCCGATCGTCTGAACAAAAGAGCGAATAAAGTTAGATTGATTAGCCGCATCGCTTGTTGGGGTCAGACGATTACTGGCATCATGAGCCTGGAAATCCATAAACAGTTCATTCAGAGCCGGAACCGCTAACCGTTCAACCTGAGCATATGTGCCACGTGCTGTACCAGGGGTACTAGTTGTCATCCAAACATTAATGATTCCGGTTCTATTACTGCCAACAAGTAGCTTCCTGGGTAGCTCGGCAACGATCGCGTGGACATTGAATGGAGCCAGCGTGTCTTGAGCCTCCCCAGGGGGTCTGAAGGAAGTGACAGTCAATGGTGGGCCTGGATTCGGCTGGACTTGGTAGTTGCGATCAGGGAGAATTTTAAAGAACTGCTCCAAATCGAAATAGAAGGGATCTTTACGCAGACCGACAAAGGTTGTCAACCCATTCCTGGTAGTAAAGGTTTGGTTGAGTGTACCCGTGCCACTTACGGGAATTAGCTGCGACTGGGTTCCTACTACTGTTGGGCGACCGGGTCCGCGCACTGTGACGGGTGAAGGAGAGGTTGTGCCGTTCACTTGAAATTGGAGTACTAGATCTTCTATGTAGTCACCCGTATTATCAATCTTGAACTGGTAGAGAACATTTGGGTCGTAGGGTCTTTGTTCACCCGACACAATTAGAGGATCGAAATCCATTATTAGGACAACATTGGTTTTATCTCTAGGGCTGCCAAACACATATAGATCTGTGAGATCCGCAGCGCGAAGCTGAGTAGCCAAAAAGGTCGTGTCCTGGTGATCCGAGGCTCTAGCTGGCAGGACAGCAGAGAATAGTACTAGGAGCAAAACCGCCACACAGGTCGCTGTAGCCTGGAACAGCCGAGTGAATACGGAGCGAGGCTGCGATGGTTGGGGAGGAGAAAAGGTCATAGTTTTAATTGCTATTGTTGTGTCCACAAACGGGAGTGCTTAAAGCTCGAAGGTTAGCTCTAAGACAGAGGTCAAATTGCTAACCGTTCGTAAGAAAGTAGACAACCTTTAGAAGGTGAAGGTGGTTCTGAGTGTCCCAATCACGATGTCATCGTTGTTACGGTTCTGATTCGGATTGGTAATCCAGATGATGCCTGGAGTCAACGAGATATTATTCGTCAGTTGGTACTTGTAGAACCCTTCAAAGTGATATCCAATGTCACGCGGAAATCCGTCGGTCGGACGAACTCCAGGAGAGAGACCCCTGAGAGTTGGTTCTACACCTGCAAATAGTCCCAGAACGTTCCCTTTCTTTCCGAAGTCAGAGAAGGCTACCCCAGCGCCATAAGTCCAGATGTCAGCAGTTCCCTGCTCAATCAGAATCGCTCTGGTATAGGTTGCAAAACCACTCAAAGAAATGTTGTTACTCAGGCGGAAAGCCGCTTCTGCTCCATAGGAATTACTGACGACTGGAGTAAAGGGCAGAGCAAAGTTTGTGTTTGAGGGATTGTTGGCTAAGGTGGTACCAACCACACGAGAACCGTCGGTACTGTCACCAAAATTAAAGATGTCCGTGTTGCTGTTGTGGTAGGAGTGGACATAGGTTAGACCTACACCGATGCGATCGCCTAAATTGAAATTTAGCTGCCCCAACGCTGAGTAATTTCCATCAAATAAACCGTTTTTTTCGCTAGGATCGTTTGCTCCAGGTCCTGCCAAGTAACCTACGGTGAGCGTGCTAGGTCCTAAGATACTTTGTAGCGGACCGACACCTAGACTAATTGCGGCACCCGAACCCCCACCAATTCGATAGATCGGATTGTACGAGGCAAAGGTGGAAAGCGCTCCATTGCCACCATCGTCGTCATCAAAGTAAGGATTGAGCGTAGGAACATAGTCACGATGATTTCCACCAAAGGCAGAAACTAAAACTTTCGAGCTGCCAAAATTGAAGAAATACTCCAACTTATCAAGATTGATGTTGTTGTTGGTGGTTCGTGTGATGTTGAAGGTCTGGTTGCCCTCGGCTGTATCAGCAAATCCTGGTAGAGGATCGTCATCAAAGAATCCTACTGGAGCATCAGGTTTGGAAAAAGCAAGAGCATTACTCGCAGAAAGACGAGTTAATAAGCGATCGCGTCCGGTAAAGCTAGTATTGAGACTTAAGCGCACCCGATTTTGAAAGACAGTATTGTTACTAACTGCCTGGTTAAACTCATCCGTGACTGCGAAAATCGCTTCTCCCTGAAGCTTAGTAGTTGTGGAGAACTGACGGCTTTCTAAGAATGCCACGCGACCATCTAGCTTATCAACTCTTGCCCCTAATGTGGTCAGTTCGGTTCTAAATTCCGTAACCAACCGTTGCAGTGTTTCTAAGTCTGATTTTCTTACAAAGTCTGCGGTGCTGGTTTGAATTAAACGCTCAACTTGATTTAGACAAGCATTTAATCCGGCAGCAAATTCATAACGACTGGTGGCGCGATTTCCTCGGAATGTGCCATCGGGATAACCCGCAATACACCCGTAGCGTTCTACAAGACTTCGTAGCGCTTCAAATGCCCAGTCTCCAGGTGAAACATCCCGCAGTTGGGAGACGTTTGTAACTTGGTCAAGGGCGGTGCTGTTATCTTCAGAGCTATCTTGGTTGATTGGCTCTAAAACATCGTTAGGGTTAGTCGGTACGGCTTCGGTAAGTGGGGCAAGTGTTTTGTTTGAAGCTGGGACTTTAACTTCACCAGCTTTTTGCTCTCCTGAAGCTTGTGTGGCAGGCGTTGCAATTTTATCTTGTGCAACTGGAGTAGTTGGTGCTATGACGCTAATCAAGTCTGACTTGATAGCAACGTCCAACGTATGCGATTGCACTTCAGGAGCTTGCTCTTTGGCAGTTTGAAGCTTGGATGTTTCTTGGGAGCGACCGTTAGCTACAAACAAGCTATTATCAGCGCGTACTCTAACCGTAGAAACTAGTAGCATTACGCCCAGAACGGCTGGGCTAATAATTAAAGATTTCCACAGTAATTTAGACATCGTATCTTTTCCTCACACCCTATTTACAAATTTTTTTCTAAAACTCCACCGCTCTAAGTATCGCGTAAAGTTCTTGGTCTTAGGACACCTCTGTGAGTTCGCCCTACACTATCTCCTGCAAGTAGCGCGGCAATAATACCTCCCCCAAAAGATAGGAGTCCTAAATATACTGGAGGTAATTGTCGATTGTCTAAGAGGGGATAAGCAGCTAGGTAGCTAGCTTCGCTGTCTGCGATTTCGCGATCGCATACAGGATTATCCGGAGTTGATGAGTAAAGGGTTTTTTGGAGTTGATAGTCCTGGCAGGTCTGGCTGGTTATGTGAAAATGGGGCTGGATTAGTAGGGGTAATAAAAATAATCCCAATCCCAGAGTGATATAAATAGGGATGAGCTTTTTACTGATAAGCTTTACTCGACTTGGCTTGTACCGACGCCAAGTATAAACGCTTGCGACACCCAGTAACCCGCTTATCACTAGTGTGACCAGCAGTTGTAGGTTCATAGCTAGGGAATGCGATAGCTGAAACATACTAAATTCTACCTCTTGCGAA
>CADCTM010000684.1 GCA_902805485.1 uncultured Coleofasciculus sp.
GTAACAGCTCCTAATAAGCTACTATTTATAGATTGCTCATTTACTATTTTTTCTGCAATTTGCTTGTTAGTAAATTCAGGATTATCTGAACGAAGCTTATTAATATAATTTGTTACTTCCTCTGGTTCAGAGCCAATAACCCAATCAATCAACGATTCAATGGCTTTTTCTAAGTCTGAAAAATTCATTCATTTGAGCCTAAAAATCTTGCTTCAATCTAACTTCAGAGGCTCTCTAGTGTCACCCCCACCCAGCCGAAACTAGGCAGGGGCATCGCATGCAGCTTAATGGACTAACGCGATCGCACGTTTCGTCAGTGCTTCAGGTGACAACCCATTAAACTCCATAATCTGATTAGCAGTTGCCGTAGTTTCACCTCGCTTCCAAGCAAAAACATCGCGCTTAGAATTACTCCGCAGCATCAACGGTTCCAGCATCGGTGCTGCACCACCAGTTACACCAATCAAGGCGTCACCGCCAAACATCTTTTCAAACCCAGCATCATCCAAGAAACCACCGTCCGATTCAGATGCTTCCTCCCATAAAACATCAGATGGACGATAGAGGCGACGCGGATTAATTACCGATACAATTCGCACTCCCATACCTTGAGTTTCAAGCTGTTTCGCTGCTTCAAAAACTGGCAGCAAACTCATATCGCCCACCACAGCAAAGACAACCGTTTTCTCACCCGCCGCATCATGTAAAACAATAGCGCCGTCTTCGAGTCCCTGACGCCCTTGTTCAAAAGTAGTGTAAATCGGTAAAGGCGACTTGCTAGCGGTGATGATAATGCCTTTATTCTTCGTACCCAATGCCCACTCATAAGCCACTTGGATACTATTAGCATCGCAGGGAAAGATTGGGAAAATATTACCATTTCGCATCATCGCCGCCAGATACGCTTCAATTTCCGGACGTTGATGTGTCCAACCATTACGCCCTTGTTCCAAAGCACCCGCCGTGAACAAACATATATTAGAAGGCGTCGGGCGTCGTAATTCTGCCATTGCCTGAGTAACAGTTTGCCAAATTGGTAAACCATTAATCGCAAACGCTTCATAGGAACACCATAAACTGCGCCCTCCCATCAAAGCCATCCCAGACGCTAAACCTGCACAAGCATCCTCACTCAGGGGTTCATATACTCGCCCTGATGGACTTTGATAATAACGTTCGTCAGATGTGGGATGGAGGATTTGCAGCGCCTTGTTAATATTGGCAATACCAGAAGCCTCGTTACCGTCAGCATTGGTGACAATAAAAGATGTGTCGTGCAGCCCTACAGCGCCAACTAAAGCCCCCATTGCCGTAGTTGCGACCTTCTTCTCACCACCGACAGTAAACTCCTCTAGAGGTAGTTTACCCAGTTCTGGAAGCGATCGCACTTTTTCTGTCGCCGCCACCCGACTTGCCGAACCGCCGCCCGCACGTTCAAAATTAGTACGGACAATTTCCCAAGCTTGGGGCGTCAAGGCACGAGTTTTCAGCGCCCCAACAATATCATCACTTTCTAAGGTGTGATGGGCATAAAGGTTATGGGATTTTGCCCCTCGGTCATGGACACCTGCGCCTTTAAGTTGTTTAATAATC
>CADCTM010000685.1 GCA_902805485.1 uncultured Coleofasciculus sp.
CGGGACAAAGAGAGCGGTTCGTGGGCTACAAACCCATCTGAGTAAGGATTAGGGGGATTAGCCGCAAGGTATACAACCGTAAATTACCCCGCCCTCTCGACTACGCTATTCGCTACATCGATTGAGGACGAGGCTTCCAATTCTCACAGGAGAATACCTCAGTTTGACTAGCCTATTTCGTTTTATCCTCGACCTTGGTTGGACTTGTCGAGGTGGTTTGAGGATAGGTTGACCACTGATTTGAGGGACCACCAATCGCTGACTTAATCTCCTGACTGCGCTGCTGACCCAGCTTGCGGCTCATTGCCTCAGCTTCTTCTGGGGTACGCTTAGTCCCCTTGACCTGTTCATGAACCAGTCCCTGAGTCTGAACGACATGTTCGTGGGGGTTCTCAACATACTCCCAGTTCTCGCCCTCTTCCCAAGAACCTTGACCCTGATTCCAAGGTCCGCGTACACTCGTCCCGTTGGACATATTCATGTAGGTGTGGCTGTAACGCGGGTCGCCCTGCATTACTCCTGGTGGGAAGTTCGGTTGAATGGTGTCCAGCGCCGCCTCGAACATCTTAAAGTGGGCAATTTCGCGAGTCATTAGAAAGCCCAAGGTTTCCTTGACGTAGGGATCGTCAGTGAATTGCATCAAATACTCGTAGACGAGCTTCGCCCGCGATTCTGCCGCAATGTCCGATCGCAAATCCACAGTCAAGTCACCATTAGCATTAACGTAGTTACCCGACCAGGGTGTTCCTTGGCTATCGGTGAGTCTGGGAGCACCACCAGAGAGTGCCAAAAACTGTGGGTTCACCATTGCCTGGTGAATCATTTGCTCCTTCCCCATGTTGCCTGAGAATAAGTTCGCAATCATACTGCTGTCTGCGGCATTCTTCAGTTCGCCGCTAACTCCATCAAGCAGCATCGTAATTGTTGCTCCGACAATCTCAAGGTGACTGAGTTCTTCAGTCGCAATATCCATCAGCATGTCGTACTTATCGGGGTACGGTTTACGAGCAGCAAATGCCTGGACAAAATACTGCATTGCCGCTTTGAGTTCGCTATTAACTCCACCGAACTGTTCTAGGAGCAAGCTAGCAAAGCGTGGATCGGGACCGGACACCCGTGCATTGAACTCCAGCTCTTTGACGTGATGAAACATCTGGATTTCCTACCTAATATTGGTGTGCTTTAGTGTGTTATTGCTCAGGAGGAAAGCTTGATAAACTCAAATAACTTGTCAGATAAACAGAGCTGTAGAGAGCCAAGTATTTTAGGTTTAATTCGTTTCCTCTACTTAAACAAAGTAACGGCTACAGTTTCCCTGGCTTTCTACCTAGAGTTATAGATTGGAAGAGGATTATTTCTAAGTTCTTTTTAAAAAACTCCACGAATAAATTCGGGAAACGGTAGCGCATTTTTTCAAGCCCAAAACCGAACCGTTACGGGAATGAGGCTGCACTCATCTCGCCGCAGGGCGGTTCCGCTTAAGCTCTGGGCGATGTGTTCATCTGCCCCATTGTTTGTGAAGGTTGGACGAACCCAAAGTAGGCAGCGACGGCTGCTGTTAGGGCGTTTAACCAAACATTGT
>CADCTM010000686.1 GCA_902805485.1 uncultured Coleofasciculus sp.
TGTCTTCGCTTCCCCAACGCAGACAGCCTACTGTTACTGTTGTTCATAAAGAGAAGTCTTAACTGACTATATATAATAGAATCGCTACGTCAGTACCATCGTGAAAAAAATCTTTGGATTGAGCTTAATTTTAATAACATTAGGGGCGCTGCTGATATTTAGAACCGAAGGCAAGCCACCAAAAGCGACTTCCACCATTCCTCAAACACTTAAGCCAGAGATTCAATATAATTCCTACAGCTTAGAGCAAAGCATCGTTCATACCCTGCTAATTCCCGCTTCCAGTCATTTTTCCGTAACTCCTGCCTTATCTCCTAAGTTAGACACCTTAGAAAGCTTTGCCCAAAAGCATCAAGCCATAGGTGCAATCAACGGCGGCTTTTTTGACCCCGAAAACGGAAAATCAACCTCCATCGTTATTGTACAAGGGCAACAAGTTGCTGACCCCCGCGAGAATGAGCGGTTGATGAACAATTCCAACTTAGCGCCATACTTGCCAAAAATCCTTAACCGTAGTGAATTTCGGCGTTATCGTTGCGGTGGAAGTATCCGCTATGACATCACCCTGCACGTTACCCCAACTCCTACGGGATGCCAGTTAGTTGAGGCATTGGGAGGGGGACCAAGTTTATTGCCACTTACCTCGGTTGAAGAGGGGTTTTTGGATATTGCTAACGGGCAAGTAATTCGAGACGCCTTGGGTAATAATCAGCCTAATGCAAGAAGTGCTGTTGGCATTACACGCGATCGCAGTATTATTTTTGTCATGGTTGCACAAAAGCCTGAATCACCTACTAAATCAGGACTATCATTGCAAGCACTGGCAGACTTTATGAAGACATTAGGCGTCGAAAAAGCGTTGAATTTGGATGGCGGAAGCTCTTCTGCACTTTATTACAATGGCAAGATGTTTTACGGAAAGGTAGACAAAAAGGGCAAGCAAGTCAAACGTCCGGTTAAGTCAGTTTTACTAATTCAACCTCTTGCAAAAGTTAAAAATTCACCCCCATCATAAAGGAGGGAATAGGCGTGGGAAGCTGACTTTCCCCTGCGATAGAAGCTTTTCCTAATACTCCCCCCTTTAAAACGGAGGTTGGCGGGGCTGTGAGGTTAATCTTCAAGTTTAAAAACAACATCCTACCGCTTTTTCGCCGCTTGACGCGCCCTTTTTTCCTCGGTAAGGCTATCAAAACAATAGGGACAAGAAATGCCTTTTTGATACTGAGTCGTACTTTTATCCACCTCAGAAATCGGATGACCGCAGCCTTTACAGCTATCATAAGTGCCTTCTGCCAGTCCCTGAGTGACTGCGATTCGCTCATCGAAGACAAAACACTCACCCTGCCACAGACTTTCTTGAGCGGGGACTTCTTCTAAATACTTGAGAATGCCGCCTTTGAGATGATATACCTCCTGAAAGCCTTGACTGAGTAGAAAAGATGAAGCTTTTTCACAGCGGATGCCGCCCGTACAAAACATCGCTATCTTTTTATGCGAAGCGGGATCAAGATGACGGCGAACATAATCCGGAAATTGGCGGAATGAGGCAATTTGAGGATTTTCGGCGCCTGGGAATGTGCCGATATCTACCTCAAACTCGTTGCGGGTATCGATGACAAGTATATCCGGATCGGATAGTAAATCATTCCACTCTTGGGGATTAACATAAGTGCCAACTTGGTTAGTTGGATCGATGCCATTCACACCGAGAGTGACAATTTCTTCCTTCAACCGGACTTTCAGACGCTCAAACGGCGCAGAGTCGGTATAGGATTGTTTGGACTCCAAGTCAGCTATGCGTGGATCGGAACGGATAAAGGCAAGAACTGAGTCAATTGCCTCAGCGGAACCAGCAATTGTCCCATTTATGCCTTCTGCCGCCAAAAGAATTGTACCCAATACACCCCGCGAGCGGCAGTGTGCCAGCAGTGCCGCTTGTTTCTCGGCAAAGTCCGGCAGCCTCACAAACTGATAAAATGCTGCAACAACGTAGGTCATTTTCCCGCTCTCTCAGAGACAGTTCTACACTAAGCTTGGGTTACATAGCCTAAAGCAAGCTAGCGACAAGATGATATGCCAAAAAATCTTTTTTTGGATTTCCCTATACAAACTAGCTGTAAAATGTATAATAACAACAGTAGAAAAGTTTCTACTAATTTTGCTTGACAGTGTTTTCTGTGTCTGGGGGTTTAGCTCAGTTGGTAGAGCGCCTGCTTTGCAAGCAGGATGTCAGCGGTTCGAGTCCGCTAACCTCCATAAAAAGTTTGTAGATATCCCGACGCTCAAATGATGCGTGGTAGGAAACGCAGTTCCGACATTTCCACGCCATTTAGAGCGCGGGGCTTACGGCAAGCTGCTAAATCCGTAGGCTTTGTCTGTTAAGAATAACTCAGACGCTCTTAAGAGTTCTTGGCAAGACTCCCTATCGCTATCCGTTACATTCTTTTGTTGAGGCGATATCGGCTTTAATCTTCGATAAATCTACCGAAATAGGTATGGTTTTTAAAAGTTAGGGAGTGATTCACTATACATGGTGCAGACTCAGAGCGAATAAAGGAGAATAGCTTTGAGGTTAGCGAATTTGGGTTGCACCAATTGAGGAATGATTTTGGTGTAGAGGTAGCGAAGAAAGTGCATACCTTCAAAGCGATGAGGTTTGCTCCCGTAATCAGCGATTAATCCTTATTTTTGCAATCAACTCAATATCTCAGGAGTCAAGCAATGAAGCTGAGGCTAAAACGGCGTAGATTTGGTCAAATAGTAATTATCAGCGCCGTCGTCTCTGCGATCGCTAATTTTACCAAGGAGACTTTTGCCAAAATGATATCCAATACTTCCACGTCAGTGGCAGCAACGCCTAATCCTGGCACAATGAACGTGAAACTACGAGTTAACAACAGCCAACACACACTCCAAATTGAACCTCGTGTTAGCTTGCTTGATGCCTTACGGGAATACATTGGTCTAACTGGCACAAAAAAAGGCTGCGATCATGGGCAGTGTGGCGCTTGTACCGTCTTAATTGATGGGCGACGAGTGAATTCGTGTTTAACTCTTGCCGTGATGCAAGAAGGCACAGAGATTACCACCATTGAAGGACTGGCAAAAGGTGACGAATTGCATCCGATGCAAGCAGCATTCATCAAACATGATGGCTTTCAGTGCGGCTATTGTACACCGGGGCAAATTTGTTCGGCAGTCGCTTTGGTGAGTGAAGGACACGCCAAAACGGATGGCGAAGTGCGGGAATTGATGAGTGGCAACATCTGCCGTTGTGGTGCGTATCCTAACATTGTTGCCGCAATTCAAGACGTTCAAGGTCAGAAATCATAAGCGTTTTTTAAATCGGACGCTACATAAAGGAAAACGCTATGAAACCATTCGCTTATTTGCGTGCCACAGAGCAAGGTGCAGCTATTAGTACAGTATCAGGCGATCCGAACTCGAAGTTTATCGGGGGCGGGACAAATTTGCTGGACTTGATGAAAGATAATGTTGAGCAACCCGATCGCTTAGTTGATATTAATGCCTTGCCGTTGGCGAAAATTGAAACGACAAGCAACGGTGTCAGGATCGGGGCGATGGCGCGCAATAGTGATGTGGCTTATGATGCGATAATTCGCGATCGCTTTCCCCTATTATCAGAAGCCTTACTTGCCGGCGCCTCACCGCAACTACGAAACATGGCAACGATGGGCGGCAACTTGATGCAACGCACTCGCTGCTACTATTTTTACGATACAACGATGCCTTGTAACAAGCGGCAACCAGGATCAGGTTGTGCGGCAATTCAAGGCTTTAATCGAATTCATGCGATTTTAGGTAGTAGTGAGCAATGTATTGCAACTCATCCCTCGGATATGTGCGTTGCCCTTGCCGCGTTGGATGCGGTAATTAAAGTGCAAGGAGCAAACGGTGAAAGACAAATTCCGATCGCAGAATTTCACCGCTTACCGGGAGATACACCGCAGATTGATACAACATTACAGCATGGGGAGTTAATTACAGCAATTGAGTTGCCTCACTTATCATTTGGGAAGCGATCGCATTATCTCAAAGTTCGCGATCGAGCTTCTTATGCTTTTGCCCTAGTTTCCGTTGCCGCTGCCCTTGATATTGATAATGGCACGATTAAGTCGGCACGAGTAGCGCTGGGCGGCGTGGCACACAAACCTTGGCGGGCGACGGAAGCAGAAAAAATATTAGTTGGTGCAAATGCCAACCCGCAGACATTTCAGGCAGCGGCAGAAGCAACCGTAAAAGCCGCAACCCCCCAAAAACATAACCGTTTTAAAGTAGAACTGGCAAAAAGAGCGATCGTCCGGGCACTTACGACTGTAGGAGAAATGGCATGAATACTCAAGTCAAGAACAACATAGTAACGGGAAAGCCCTTGGATCGGGTGGATGGACGCCTCAAGGTGACAGGTGCCGCCCACTACTCGGCAGAAATTCCCATGCAGAATATCGCCTACGCCGCCCTAATTGGCAGTACGATCGCCCGTGGCAGCATCAAAACCATTGATACAAGTGTGGCAGAAAAGTCCCCCGGTGTCCTCGCCATCCTGACGCACCTCAACGCCCCGAAATTCGTCAAATTGTCAACCTTTGCAACCGGAGGCGCCGGCGCTGAAAACCGCATCCCCTTATCAGACGGCACGATTTATCACAGTGGACAGTATATCGGTGTGGTTATTGCCGACACCTTTGAACAAGCTACCCACGCGGCAAATTTAGTGCGTGTCAGTTACGAAGAAAAATCACCTATAACCGACATAGAAAGCCAACGAGAGCGTGCAATTTTGCCGAAGGGCAAAGTTGGTTTTACCAAGGAAGCCGACACGATGCGGGGCGATATAGAACAAGGACTGGCTCAAGCCGAGGTGCGGATTGAACAGACTTATATAACGCCCACAGAACACCATAACCCGATGGAACCACACGCCACAACGGCAGTTTGGGAAGGCGACAAACTTACGGTTTATGATGCAACACAATACACCTTCGGGGTGCGGAAATCCTTAGCTGATGGCTTTGGCATTCCTGAAGAAAATGTCCGCGTCGTCTGCAATTTCATCGGTGGGGCGTTTGGTTGTAAAGGCAATATGTGGTCACACGTCCCCCTTGCCGCCCTTGCTGCGCGTTCGGTGCAACGTCCGGTAAAGTTAGTATTGACGCGGCAGCAGATGTTCACAGGCGTCGGACATCGGGCTGAAACTGAGCAAAAAATTACTCTAGGTGCAACAAAGGACGGGCGTTTGACGGCACTTGCCCATAAAGGAATTTCCCATACTTGCGAGGAAGCACTAGGGGAATTTGTCGAACCCTTCACCGTGGCAACGCATATGTTGTATGCCTGCCCGAACTTGCAAACTTCACAACGGATAGTCCGCCTTAATAAAGGGCAACCCACCTTTATGCGGGCGCCTGGGGAAGCACCGGGAACTTATGCCCTGGAAGCGGCTTTGGATGAATTGGCTTATGCTCTAAAACTTGACCCGATTGAGTTACGCCTACGCAATCATGCGGATATTGATCCGGATAGTAACCGCCCTTGGTCGAGTAAATCCCTTAAGGAATGTTACCAACTAGGGGCAGAAAAATTCGGTTGGGCGCGGCGTAACCCGGAACCACGCTCGATGCGGGATGGGCGTTATTTAATTGGCATGGGGATGGCAACGGCAACGTATCCCGTGTACCGCTTTGGGGCAAGTGCGATCGCACGAATGATGCAAGATGGTAGCGTGGTTGTGCAGAGTGGTTCCCACGAAATGGGGACGGGGACAGCAACAGTGATGGCACAACTTGCTGCGGATGCATTGGGAATGCCGTTTGAACAGGTGCGGTTTGAACTGGGTGATACGAAAATGCCCCGCGCACCTGTATCTGGAGGTTCGGCAACGGTTGCGAGTGTGGGGACGGCGGTTGAGGGGGCGACAAAAGCAGTACGGGCGAAGGTGTTGGAAATGGCGAGGGAAGATAAGCGATCGCCTTTTTATAATGTTGCTGAAACAGACATTGCAATTCAAGACGGCAAAATCCTTCATAAGACTGATGCCACAAAGAGCGAAACTTATGCTGATATTTTGAAACGTCAGAATATGCCGCAAGTGGAAGCAAGTTTTGATGCCAAATTTGATGAAGCAAACAATAAGTTTTCCATGCACTCTTTTGGGGCGCAATTTGCCGAAGTGCGGATTGATCCAGACTTAGGAGAAGTGCGGGTGACGCGATTTGTGGGCGCTTTTGGTACGGGGCGGATCATGAATTATAAGACAGCGCGATCGCAAATGCTGGGCGGTATTGTTATGGGCATTGGCATGGCACTGCATGAAGAGACGATAACTGATTTACAAACGGGACGGATTGTTAACGCTAGTTTGGGTGAATATCATGTGCCAGTTAATGCCGATATCCCCGCAATTGAGCCGTATTTTGTTGAGGAAATTGACCCGCACGTTAATCCGATGGGTGCCAAAGGTGTGGGAGAAATTAGCATTACAGGAGTGGCGGCAGCGGTGGCAAATGCTGTTTATCATGCCACGGGTAAGCGTGTCCGGGACTTACCAATTACGCCGGATAAATTGCTATAGCGCGGTGAGGGAAATTGACGGTTTGTAGAAATCCTACATTGAATTTATGCAAAGCGCCAACTGCTTAAATACAGACAAAAACCGCATCAATCTATGAAAGAATTACAAGCAATTATTGAAGCGTTTGAACAAACTGAAAAAGAGGGTACAATTGCCGCACTTGCTACGGTAATTGAAGTGCGCGGTTCCACCTATCGCCGTCCCGGTGCGCGAATGTTGATGACTCAAAACGGTTATCGCGTTGGTTCAATTAGTGGGGGTTGCTTGGAAGAGGATGTGTTTGAGCAAGCGCAAGCGGTAATGGCGTCGGGAAAACCAATAGTAGTACAGTACGATACGACTTCGCCGGATGATATTGTTTGGGGGCTGGGATTGGGTTGTAATGGTTTGGTGCGTGTTTTAATTGAGCTATTGACACCCCACCAATTAAATCCTGTCTCATTTCTTGCTGAATGTTTTCGTCAGCGGCAATTGGGAGTTTTGGCAACTGTTATTCACGATGCAGAAATCGGCAAGCATCTGATGCTACAACAAAATGGCAAGGTGATGAGTGACATCGAGTTGCTAACAGCAAGTGTCCTGAATGATGCCCAGGTGGCGCTGAGTAATGAGAAATCGCTTTTAAAGTTATACCCGTTACCCCAAGGTGAAGCGGAAGTTTTCATCGAAGTCATTCAACCGCCTGTTTCGTTGGTGCTTTTTGGGGCAGGTGATGATGCAATGCCAGTGGTACACTTTGCCAAAGCTTTGGGATGGCACGTTACGGTTGTCGATAGTCGCTCTGCTTATGCGACATCAAAACGCTTTGAGGCGGCAGATGCGATCGCTCTTGCCCGTCCAGAGCAAGCGTGCGATGATCTCAATTTAGACGGTACCGTTGCGGTGGTGATGACGCACAACTACCTGCACGATCAAGAAATTATGCGATCGCTTCTGTCATCTGGTGCTTGTTACATCGGTCTTTTGGGTCCGAAAAGCCGCACTCAGCAATTACTAACCGAGTTGCAGGAGGAAGGAATTAACCCAACTCCCGAACAACTACAAAGATTATATGCTCCCGTTGGACTTGATATTGGCGCGGATACACCAGAAGCGATCGCATTATCAATTGTGGCGGAAATTCAAGCAGTTCTCGCTAACCGTTCCGGTGGATTATTAAGAAACCGCACCCAACCAATTCATTACTCAGTTGAACAACAAATGCAATCGGTTAATGGACACAGTATAAGTCAGGCGATCGCTAATTGATGACACCTCAGCGCCAAGCACTTATTACCCTCCCTGCCGTCGCTCTAATTATCCTCGCTGCGGGTGCTTCCACACGCCTAGGGACGCCCAAACAACTCCTCACATATGGGGGACAAAGCCTGCTGTTTCGTGCGGCTCAAACCGCTTTAGGTTCCGTCTGTAAGCCCGTTGTTATTGTCCTTGGCGCCTATGCCGAAGCCCTAAAACAGGACGTTAAAGATTTGCCTGTAGAAGTGGTGGAAAATCCCAATTGGACTGAGGGAATGAGTTCTTCTGTACGTACAGGGATCACGGCGCTTAATAGTTTTTCTGACAAAATTGATGCCGCTGTGTTGATGCTTTGCGACCAACCTTTTGTCTCGGTTGACGTTATTAATAATCTTGTTGAAATTTACCGCGTGACAAATAAACTGATTATTGCTTCTGAATATGGCGGAGCTTTGGGTGTGCCAGCGTTATTTAGTCGTTCTTTGTTTGAAGAATTAGTAATATTGAAAGGAGACGTAGGTGCTAAACGAGTGATTACTAAGTATAGCAGTGAAGTTTATAAAGTTGCGTTTTCTGGTGGTGCGATCGATATTGATACACCCCAAGATTATCAGGAATTTTTGGCGCTACTTGGGTAAGGAAGCGATAGCTTGCGCTGCTGCGAAGCGGAGCCTCTGGCTCATCGCGTTGTATTAATCTTTTAATTGTTATGACTATTTTGAGTAATCGCCGCAATTTGTGTCAGCAAGTAATTTTAGAACATTCTAAGAAACCTCGGCATCGTGGGAAGACTAACCCAATACATCGGTGTCATCGCGGTGATAGTCCCTCTTGTGGTGACACAATTGAATTAACGGTGCAACTTAATCCCGCAGGCGATGTTATTGAGGATATCAAGTTTGAAGGGCAAGGTTGCGCGATTTCGATTGCCTCTGCTGATTTGATGGCTGAGGTATTGCGCCAAAAAAGTGTTATTGAAGCTTTAGAAATGGTACAACGCTTCCGAAATCTGATGAAAGGGGA
>CADCTM010000687.1:0-307 GCA_902805485.1 uncultured Coleofasciculus sp.
CTAAATCTTGATTGGCTGGGGCAGCGAAATACTTAACCGGGTCAGTGGCTTGACCTTTTTGGTGAGCGACCGAAAAATGGTAAAGACCGCGATAAATCATCTCTAAAGAAATGTGGTCAAAAGGTAAAGAGAGTTCCGACGCTACAGCATCACCCAAATCAACCAAGACAGCATAAAATAGCCAAGTCCCCCAGATTTGTAGCTGAACACCATTGAGGGAACCTGTCCATAAATAACTGAGACCCAAGAGGCGTTTAACTGTATTAAAAGCATCTTCGATTCGCCAACGCCGTCGATATAGATCTGC
>CADCTM010000687.1:317-1575 GCA_902805485.1 uncultured Coleofasciculus sp.
AGTAAGGAGGTAATATCGTCGGGTCAAGGACGCTCGTTAAGTAAGAATGCCAAGTTTTGCCCGAACGAACTTCTATCAGGCGTAAGGTAATGAAGGGAGTCTTGGAAGTGCCAGAACCCAGGCGTACCCTTCTGTCTCGCAGAGCATAACTATCAGTAAAGACTTGCTCAACCTGAAGGGAAGCCCCCTTCTTTAAGCGAGTAATAAAATCAACCTTTTGTTCAATTAACTTCAACCAAAAGCTGAAATGATAAAAGCCTCTATCCAGCAAAAGCAAGGTCTTGGCTGTTACTAGTTTTAAAATGTCTTCTTCAAATCTTGTATCAGAAGCTCTGGGATTTTCTTGAAACCAAATCTCTACAGGCAGTCGGGTCATTAAATCGATGACTGTCCCCATTTTCCCGGCTAATTGTCCCTTGGGTACATCTTCCAGGCTACCGAGCTTGCGAAATAAAGCTTCCAACGTTGAACAGTCTACTATCCAAATCTTCTCAAACCTGGAGAGAGTAAATTGCACACTCTCAGGTATTGGGCGACTAGTCCTGGTGTGCCAAGTGGCTTTCAACTGTGGCAATAAATCCTTAAAGACTTTCTCGAATAAGCAAGCCGGAAATGTCAGAAACCGTTGAGATATCGCTTGTTGACTGACCGTCTTAGGGCTACACCACAAAAAACCATCTCTTGCTAACATTCTTGTCAGTTCCCTGACTCCTGCCACGTCTCGCCACAACAAAGTTAATACCGCCGCGACCATTAACGGTAAGTTGAGAATTCTGTCTCTTAACCCTAGTTGACGATAGTAGTTTTCTTGGGCAGTGAGGGCGGGGGTGATTAACGCTTCTAGTTGAGAAGCAACTACTTCATCTTCTACCATCGGTCTATTTGTCTTTTTGGCGTGGTCGCGGTTAGTTTTTCGGCTGACACTCACGGTTAGTTGCCCACAATCGCTCAATTACTGGTCAATGTTCGAGTGTCACATGATTTTTAGTGAGTGCAACGGTTACCCACTGCCTACTTGATAATGATAATCATTGCAGAGGTGGGAGAGGCTAGCAGCGCTAGCCTCTCCCACCTCCCCTCTCTCTTTGATTATCATTCTCGCCAGCAGAAAACTTAAGTATATTCTCTCATTGACAAAAAACACTCTTTCTTAACTTGTCACGAATGAACTGTTCCCTAGCCTCTAAAAAAAGTTCAATTCGTTTGCGTTGGTCTTTTGGTGTCAGCGGCAGTGCCTCGTGTCTGGAGTTAGCGGCAC
>CADCTM010000688.1 GCA_902805485.1 uncultured Coleofasciculus sp.
CTCTAACTACTAGTTAGGGGGCGGCTTTTTGGTTTTTTAGACTTCGTTATTAATGGGGCATCCTATCCCTCTTCTGTCACTCTCCGAAGTAACCAAGTAACAAAAAAGCAAGATTATCCAAGCGATTTTCTCTCATCCATCTGTTCGTGCCTTTGTTAGTCATTGTGGTATGAACAGCATTAACGAAGCACTGTATTGGGAGAAATCGATCCTGGCTTTGCCTTTCTTTGGAGATCAACACTACAATTCAGCGCGTATTGTGGACTTAGGGGTTGCTTTAAAGCTAAACAAGAACCATTTTGATAGTGCTGAGGTGCGCTGCAAAATAGACGCCCTACTGAGTATCCCAAGTTATAGGATGCTACACGTCAGATGTCGGTCGTACTTAAAAACACTGGAGGGTTGGACAAAGCTGCCGATATTGTGGAAACTATACTAGCTGGAGGAAGCAGACATATAAGTAATACCAATTTTATGTGAAGCTGCATAGGAATACTTCCTTTTCTGGTATTCCTAAGAGCCTTATCAAAGTTTGGTAATCCGAGCATACTGGGGCTACCAAATCAAAGGGTTCGTTGGTCTTATTAAAAGCTTGTTGTATACATTAGGTTGACGCTCGGCTTGACACGCTTCAAGCTCAACTAGAGCTAGTCTGAAGGATTCGCTGATTTTCAGGACGCCTTCCCTTAACTACCATCCGAACCCCTTGAGCAGGTGTCAATAGAGCACCCTTACGTACTGGCTCTACTGGTTTGCTATCAGCCAGTTCCATTTGCCAACGAGACAGTAGTGTCGCTAGAACCAGTTTCATCTCAAACTGAGCAAATGCCATGCCAATACAAACACGGTTGCCGCCTCCAAAGGGCTTTTGCCTCAGCTCGCTCCAAAAACTCAAAGCGTTCTCTTAAGTGAGCGGCATTAGTTCCCTGGTTATACTCAACCGCTTTCACGAACTCGGTTGTTAGACTTTGTGTTTGTTTTCTTGCTAGTTGTCCTTTCGGAAGGAACCCTAATTCATTAAGTTCAAAAGTACTTAAGCTTTTCAAGAACTCATCAATCGTGCGGCTACTATCTTCCACCAGAAAATCATGCAGCTCATCTAAAAGCTCAAGTTCAGAGGCATTAATATAGGAGCGATTACCTTGAGTATGGGGTGTAATGTTCAACCGCTTCATCCGCACGTAAATCGCGCTACGAGCAATACTATAGCGATCTGGTAGTTCCTTAATCGGAAAATCAAAAAGTTCCGCTTGGCTCATCTAGTTGTCCACAAGACAGTCCTGTTTGTACTGTACAACTAATTGGACGCTTAACACTCCTGGCACATTTAGGGCTTTATGTTAACCTTTCAGAATCAAATTCCTTAGTTTCAGAAGAAGTTTGATTAACTCCGGGCTATCGGTATTTCCCGTTCGCTCCCAACCGCCAATCAAATCGGTTTTGTAAAACGAGTGGGCGTCGGGCGAGGGCAGTGCTTGAGCCTACGCCAATCACCCAACATATGTTGACGCTCCTGGGTTGAGATTACATTAACATTCGGTATGTATTTTTCAGGTAGACCCCGCTAGCAAG
>CADCTM010000689.1 GCA_902805485.1 uncultured Coleofasciculus sp.
GTTTACCCAAGGTCGGTTAATCTTACCATCTGCGGTACCTATGAGTGCTATTGCCCTACCGGCACCACTTATCTTTTTATCGGTATTGTGAGCGAAAAAGTTAAACTTCGCCGCACCATGAAAGACTACGCAGGCTCACCACTGATTCAAGAAATTATCAGCAAAAGTGAGCAAGATGATTTGAAAGATTTACTGCCTGAATATCGTGAGCAAGAGATGTTCGGGAAAAAACTTGCAGGACGCTACACCATTCGAAAAGTACTCGGTTCTGGTGGTTTTGGCGAAACTTATATTGCTGATGATACCCAGCGACCTGGTAATCCAGCTTGTGTTGTTAAACAGCTTCGCCCTAACAGTAACAATCCCAAACTTTTTCAATTGGCACGACGGCTGTTTAAGCAAGAAGCAGAAACGCTTGAAAAACTTGGTAAGCACGAGCAAATTCCACAGCTTTTGGCATATTTTGAGGAAGAGCAAGAGTTTTATCTCGTCCAAGAATTTGTACCAGGGCAACCCCTCAGCAGTGAGTTGTCACTTGGTAGACAGATGCCAGAATTTAAGGTGGTAACGATTTTGCAAGAGCTGCTGACAATTCTTACATTTGTCCACAGCCATCATGTCATCCATCGCGACATCAAACCGAATAACATTATTCGCCGACACTCTGATGCCAAACTCGTCCTGATTGATTTTGGAGCCGTTAAAGAAGTTAGTCAGCTAGCCGCAGACGAAGGACACACGGGCATGACAGTCAGTATTGGCACTCAAGGCTATATGCCCAACGAGCAATGTGCAGGCAATCCTCGGTTCAATAGTGATCTTTACGCTGTAGGCATGATCGGCATTCAAGCTTTGACTGGCTTATTACCTAGTCAGCTGATGCAAGATAAAAGCACAGGCGAGATACCCTGGAAACACCGAGCGCAGGTCAGTTATGCCCTCGCGGGAGTGCTCAATAAAATGGTGCGCTATGACTTTAGAGACCGCTACCAGTCAGCGACAGAAGCACTTCAGGCACTAGAAAATCTGGGCGACAACGTGTTAAAGCCACCTACTCTACCAGCTAATCCTTTGCCACAATCTGATCCGCTGCCACTCCAATGGGAAGCGGAGACTGATACACCTGATGCACCGATCGCGGCTTCTACTCAGCCCTGGCCCGCAACTTTTGGGGATGCCAATTCTTACGTGCCAACGACTGAAGCGGCGGCTGAAAATGACACCAACTTAAGTTGATCTGCATCCTATTGCTAGAAATTAGGGTTCCGTCTCAGCATCGTCACTTGATACAACTTCCGCCGCTACAGGCTCGGACAGTTTCTCCCCTTCAGCAGTAAGCGCGGGTTGAATCACGAACGGTAAAAAAGCACCCTTCAAGCCTCGTTTGATGCGTTCAGGCGTTTCTTCAAAAATGACAAAGAGGGGGTAAGTGTTGTCTGCCCCTTCACTTAAAATGTGCTTATAGCGTAACGGCAGCTCCCATTCATAGCCGCGACTCAACACTACCTGCGTTTGTCGCCATCGGCTAAGTAAATCAGAGAAATCCTCCTGTGATCGATGGATAAAAACAA
>CADCTM010000690.1 GCA_902805485.1 uncultured Coleofasciculus sp.
TTATACCTATGAGTCTTGAAGTAATGCAATCTACTTCTACTATCCGTTATTCCATCGAAGTTATCCAAGATGAAGCACGTCGCTTAGTCGAAAAGGGTGTCGTCAGCCGTCAGCAACCAATCTACGTCCTGTGCCAGTATATTCCTGCCCGTGAATGGGTTTGTATAGAGTGTGAATTAGAGCGCTGCAACTTCTTACTTAGAGACCGCATTGCTGATTTAATGGGTTCTGAAGAATGGTCAAACGACTGAAGCGGCTCAGATTAGGAGAACAGAAACTGAGTCCGAAAAAAAGTTCCAAAACATTGATAAACAACACGGCTACACTAACTACCTGCCGTCCTTTACTTGCACTTAAAACAGAACCTTATCGCTTGAGCGTCAAACTTCGTTACGCCTTCCCCGCGTAGCATAAACAGTTGCTCAGACGATACTAAACATTGATGACAATCATAAGCTCAACTCATAAAAATTAATTTTGATTATTCCGAAAAATCGCAGGCAAAAACTGAGATTTCTTCGGTTTTTTATTTTGAAATGGAGTTGAGATTGCTTGCCTAAAAAAGATGCTGAGTCTAACAACACAGCAATTAACAGAAAATTAAATTCCCCAACAGATTTAAGAATTTGCTCCAGGGTTACGTAACTTCTCTAACTCAGCTCGGATCGCCGCTAATTGTGCCGTCAGTTCCTCTATTTCCAACTGCACAGTCGGCGAGGCAACGGGTGATGGCGGCGTCGTAACAGTGTCTGCCGTACCTGTTGCCGGGGAGCTTCCTGGACTGCTTTGTTGCCTCAAAAGCGCCTCAATAAAACTACGCGCTTCTTGCTCGGTTATTAATCCTTTTTCTTCCCACTCTGTGACTCGCTGAGTTAACTCTAACCTCAGTTGAGAGAGACTTTCTGAGCGCGTTTGAGGATCAGCAAGTGTTTCCACCAGAGAAGTTGTCGCTCCTAATGAGACACGAAACCCAGTATGTATTAATTGCAGAAGATGGTTGGAGTTCATCTGAGTCATAATTTGCTGTGAGTGTTAGTGGGTAAAGAGAGCGCTCCCTGATGAAAAACGCTTTGGCTTAACACGAATAGGCAGTGAATCTTGATAACGCTGCTATTGTACAGTAATCTTCCAAAAAGACCCTCTTCCGGATGCTTTGTTTTATCAGCCTACTTGCTCAAGATATTGGGTGACATCCTCAATTAGGCGAGTCAGTTCAGCTTCTGTGGTTAGGCGGATGCCATCATTGCGAAGGGTAATCAAAACTTTGGCAGCAAAGGGACTGGGCCAAATATTAGGATTACAGAAAACTTCTAAGAAGACATCTCCAGAAAATCGATACTCCATCGATTTTTGGGGAGCGGGTTTTCCGCCACCACTAGCAGCTTGGGTAGCAGCTTTCAGACTTTGCATCAATTGTGCGATCGCTTGCTGCAAATCTCTAGCCGCATCAGCAGTGAACTTGAAAGAAACCGAACCTTCAACCAGATTAAGTGTAAGTTGAGAGACAGCCATAAGTAATCAATCTTAATAGTATGAGCTTAATGCGAGAAGATGTAATCAAGTTACTGAA
>CADCTM010000691.1 GCA_902805485.1 uncultured Coleofasciculus sp.
CATATTTTTCCAGGAATGAATTCTGATTATTATCCAATGGTTCAAGAGTTATTAGAAACTCACTATCCTGAGCGTATGAACTTAATAGATGCGGGGAAAGCCTGGGACTTACTGCGGCAAACTCCCCGGCATTACAAAAATGAAAATACCTTTACAGATTGGTCTGGGGAAAAAGCCGTACCTTGCCCTCTGAGTGAAAAGTAACTAATTTTTAATCCCCGTTGACGCGATTCCTTGAATAAACTGCCGTTGACCGATGAGAAATAGCAAGACTACAGGAACGGTCGCAATTACCACAGCCGCCATCAGTAACGACCAGTTATTAGTAAACTGTTCCTGAAAACCAGCTAAGGCTAATTGAACCGTTTTCAACTCTGGTCTTGTGGTAAAAATAAGAGGTTTAAATAAATCATTCCATTCTCCGATAAACGTAAATAGAAACAGCGTGACTAACGCCGGTCGAGCTAAAGGTAGCATTACCCGCCAAAGAATTTGTACTCGGTTTGCTCCATCCAGTGCCGCCGCTTCTTCCAGTTCTACTGGTATGGTGAGGAAGTACTGCCGTAATAGAAAAATGCCAAATCCGTTAGCGGCAGTGGGTAAAATCAGCGCTCCATAAGTGTTTACCAAATGCCCCCACTTCAATACAAGAAAAATTGGTATTACTAAAATCTGAAAAGGAATAACCAAAGTTGCCAAAACAATTAGCAATATCACTGGTCTTCCTCGAAATTTTAGCCGCGCCAAAGCATAGCCAGCTAGGGCAGAGGTAATAATCTGACAACCCGTTACTGCCAGTGCCACAAAGGTGGAATTAGCAAACGCTAAAAGAAAACCACCGCGCCGCCAAACCTCTTTATAACTTTCTAAGGTTGGAACACTTGCCAACAGGCTTCCAGGCGTTGTCATCCCAGTGGGGGTGAGAGAAGTTAGGAAGACGATGAGCAAGGGCAACAGCACCAAAGCCGCACCCGTCAGGAGCAAAACCAGAATTAGCGGCTGCCCAAGTCGTGATAAAAGAGTTTTCTGAGGTATTTTAGGCATATATACTGGTTAGACTCTATGCTTGTATTAAGTGATCGAAATATTCTCTGTATAGGGAACTATAGAGAAAGAACCAGCGATGTTATATGTTGCTGGTCATGTCCTTTACTTTTTTGACCCTAACTCATATGGGAACAGGTCAAACAACCTTGTCACAGCATAATTTATGCAAACAGGAGACAATCGATTAATGCAGCAGATTGCAGCCAGTTCAGAACTCGATTTCACTAGTGAAGCCTACAAAGACGCCTACAGCCGCATCAACGCGATCGTGATTGAAGGTGAACAAGAGGCTTACGATAACTACATTCAACTGGCTCAACTGCTGCCAGACCAAAAAGACGAGCTGATTCGCCTCTCGAAGATGGAGAATCGCCACATGAAGGGTTTTCAAGCCTGTGGCAAGAATCTGAGTGTGACGCCAGACATGGAATTTGCCCATAAGTACTTCGGTGCTTTGCATGGGAACTTCCAAGCGGCAGCAGCAACAGGCAACGTTGTGACTTGTTTATTGATTCAATCGCTAATTATCGAGTGTTTTGCGATCGCTGCCTACAATATCTATATACCAGTTGCCGACGCTTTTGCGCGGAAAATCACCGAAGGCGTTGTGAAAGACGAGTATATGCACCTCAACTTTGGCGAAGTTTGGCTCAAAGAACATTTTGAAGAATCCAAAGCCGAACTAGAAGCCGCTAATCGTCAGAACCTCCCCATCGTTTGGCGGATGCTCAACGAAGTTGAAAATGATGCTCGCATCTTAGCAATGGAAAAAGAAGCGCTTGTGGAAGACTTCATGATTGCCTACGGCGAAGCCTTAAGCAACATTGGCTTTACCACCCGCGACATCATGCGGATGTCAGCATACGGTCTTGCCGCTGTATAGCACAAACTAGCTGAATTGTCAAAAAGGTCGCTTTTATCGCAATCGGAGTGGGGGTAATTAGCTTTATCCCCACCCATTAGCAGCTCTAAACTCTTTTTTTCAAGTCACTGGCAATCTTTTGTAATATTTTCTAAAGTCCTTCCCTATTTCTTTCCCTTATCCCCCATTTACGCCTGATTTCCAGGTTTAAAAGCGAGCAATTCATGTTTGGTCTTATCGGTCACCTTACCAGTTTGGAACACGCCCAAGCCGTCGCCAAAGAGCTAGGCTACCCAGAATACGCCGACCAAGGCTTAGATTTTTGGTGTTCTGCACCGCCTCAAATCGTTGATACGATTAAGGTCACAAGCCTCACAGGTCAAACAATCGAAGGTCGGTATGTAGAGTCTTGTTTTTTGCCAGAGATGCTTGCCAATCGCCGAATTAAGGCAGCAATGCGTAAAATCTTGAACGCAATGGCTCATGCCCAAAAGCATGGCATCAGCATTACCGCCTTGGGTGGATTTTCCTCAATTATTTTTGAAGAATTTAACTTGCAACAAAGCAGGCAAGTTCGCAATATCAAGCTAGAGTTCGATCGATTTACCACCGGCAACACCCATACAGCCTACATTCTGTGTCGCCAAGTCGAACAGGCATCGCAAAAACTAGGAATTGAACTATCAAAAGCCACCGTTGCCGTTTGTGGTGCAACAGGTGACATTGGAAGTGCCGTCTGCCGCTGGTTGGATGCCCGTACCGATGTAGCCGAATTGCTCCTAATTGCCCGAAATCAAGAGCGCTTACAAGCCTTGCAAGACGAACTAGGTCGCGGCAAAATTATGGGGCTAGAAGAAGCGCTACCCCAAGCAGATATTGTCGTTTGGGTTGCCAGTATGCCGAAAGGCTTGGATATCGACTTCAGCGTCTTAAAACAACCCTGTTTGTTGATTGATGGCGGCTATCCGAAAAATATGGCAACCAAAATTCAGCAACCTGGGGTTTACGTTCTCAATGGCGGCATTGTCGAGCATTCCCTAGATATTGACTGGAAAATCATGCAAATTGTCAACATGGACGTGCCGGGACGGCAACTATTTGCCTGCTTTGCCGAGTCAATGCTTCTAGAATTTGAAAAATGGCACACAAACTTTTCTTGGGGACGGAATCAGATTACCGTAGAAAAGATGGACTTAATTGGACAGGTGTCATTAAAACACGGATTTAGACCGTTATTGGTGTAAGATGCCAACCACAGAAAACAGAACCTTTCTTCTTGATTTTGAAAAGCCGCTTTGTGAGTTAGAGACACGAATTAACCAAATTCGTGAACTTGCTGAAGAAAACAACGTCGATGTCTCTGAGGAAATCCAGCAACTGGAGCTAAGAGCGCTGCAATTACGACAAGAGATTTTCAGCGGTTTATCACCCGCACAGCGGCTACAACTAGCGCGTCATCCCCGGCGTCCTAGTACCTTAGATTACATTCAGGCGATTAGTGATGAATGGGTCGAACTTCATGGAGATCGCGGTGGCGCAGATGACCCAGCTTTAGTCGGCGGTGTTGGGCGTTTAGGGGGACGCCCGGTTGTGATGTTAGGTCATCAAAAAGGTCGGGATACCAAGGACAATATTGCTCGGAACTTCGGGCAGGCGTCCCCTGGAGGCTACCGGAAGGCGATGCGGCTGATGGAACACGCGGATCGGTTTGGGATGCCGATTTTAACGTTTATTGACACTCCAGGGGCTTGGGCGGGTGTCGAAGCGGAAGAGTTAGGTCAGGGAGAAGCGATCGCCTATAATCTGCGCGAGATGTTTCGGCTCGATGTTCCGATTATCTGTACGGTTATCGGTGAAGGCGGTTCCGGTGGCGCTTTGGGAATAGGTGTAGGCGATCGCTTATTAATGTTTGAACACGCTGTCTATACCGTCGCCACCCCAGAAGCTTGCGCGGCAATCCTTTGGAGAGATGCAACTAAATCACCCCATGCCGCTGCGGCATTGAAAATCACGGCAGGTGATCTCAAAGACTTAGGGATTCTTGACCAACTGTTGCCAGAACCCATAGGCGGCGCTCATTCTGACCCCCTAGGGACGGCTTCTATCCTCAAAGATGCCCTGATTCAGAATCTGGAAACTCTTTCTCAGTTGACAAGCCAACAGCGCCGGGAGCTACGTTATCAAAAGTTTCGTAGGATTGGCGTTTTTACAGAAATTTAGTGAGAGGCGCTATTGGTCATTTCTGATTAGTTGAACCTATCCATAGCTCGAACTAAGGGGTGATAATTTGCCCATATATTTTTTAGTTCGTGCTTGTGTCTTCGTACTCCTGTAAGGTGTATACCTGTTTTACTTATCCTTTGAAAATTACTTACTTATGGCAAATGACTTCGTGCCATCAATCTCAGGTGATATAATTTTTAGGTAACATTTTTTTACATCTTATTAATCTAAGAGAGTTAGTCAAATTGCCACCCAATTTTAGCCGAATTGAAGCCTAACCTTGCTGGGAATAGACTGCCAAATAGGTATGTCCACAAAGCTAGGAAAATTTCTCTTGTTTAATCTCCGATGAGATTATTGCCGCCTGTTTGCTCTAATGCCAGAGTAGCAGGTATCACCAGGTCAATGTAATCAGCTTCTTAGCAAAAAATCCGGTAGTTACACAGGATAAGCTGAGGGCATCTAGATGGGAACATCTAGTTAGAGAGTATTGGAATATCATGACTTCTCAAAATCAACGACGTGCCCTAATTACTGGAGCAAGTAGCGGCATTGGCAAGGCAACAGCTTTGGCATTTGCTTCATCTGGAATTGATGTTGCCTTAGTCAGCCGGAGCCAAGACAAGTTAGAAGCGATCGCTAGTTTAGTTCAAGACACTGGCGTACAAGCTAAGGCTTACGCTCTAGATCTGGCAAAAATTGAACAAGTCAAAGCCGGAATTGAAGCGATCGCCGCAGATTTTGCGGGAATTGACATTCTGGTCAACAACGCCGGTATGGGTTACACAAACCCGATCGATGCCACACCTCTATCAGATTGGCAACAAGTCATTGACCTCAATCTAACCAGTGTCTTTCAGTGTATTCAGGGCATTCTACCAGCAATGCGTCGCCAGAAACGAGGAACAATCATCAATGTTTCCTCAGTTGCTGGTCAGCAGCCCTTTCCCACTTGGGGGGCTTATAACGTCAGCAAAGCGGGTCTGATTGCCCTCTCAAAAACTCTAGCAGCAGAGGAGCGACAGAACGGCATCCGCGTTGTTACTATGTGTCCTGGCGCCGTCAACACGCCCTTATGGGATACAGACACTGTTCAAATGGACTTGAATCGTTCAGCCATGTTAACTCCAGAAATTGTCGCGCAGTTAATTCTGCACGCCGTCTTGATGCCAGAACAAGCCGTCATCGAGTCAATAACTTTGATGCCTAATGCCGGAACTCTATGATTATTAGCAATCTGGCTATTTAGTTACGGGTTGTTGGTTATTGATTTTTACGACAAAACAAGAAACCAACAAAATTCACACACCTTCTTGTAAAGAACTTCAATCAGGCTAATTATGACAACAGCTTCTTCCAACGGCCTCAATCACCCTGACCCAGATTCAACTAACAGTACAAATCTTATTAGTCAGCTTGAAACACGACCTGACCGCAACACCCACGATGGTCGGGAGCCGAATTTGCAGCCGCCCCCGGAAGAACTCAACGATGAGATGATGAAGGCTGTGCGAACCATCCTTTTGGGCGTTGGTGAAGACCCAGAACGTGAAGGACTCCTAAAGACTCCGAAGCGCGTGGCAGAAGCAATGCGATTCCTCACCGGCGGCTACCATCAGTCCTTGGAAGAATTGGTCAATGGGGCAATCTTTGATGAAGGGCACAATGAAATGGTTCTTGTCCGGGACATCAATTTCTTTAGCCTCTGCGAACACCATATGCTGCCCTTTATCGGCAAAGCTCATGTTGCCTATATCCCCAACCAAAAAGTTGTCGGACTCAGTAAGCTGGCGCGTGTTGTGGAAATGTATGCACGCCGCCTGCAAGTACAGGAACGCCTAACCCGCCAAATTGCCGAGGCTGTTCAAACCATTTTAGAACCTCAAGGGGTTGCCGTTGTCATGGAAGCGACCCATATGTGTATGGTGATGCGAGGTGTTCAAAAACCCGGTTCTTGGACTGTCACCAGTGCAATGTTGGGTGCTTTTCAGGATGATCAAAAAACTCGCGAAGAATACCTCAACCTAATCCGCCATCAACCAAGTTTCTTTTAGGCTTTGGCGTTAAAAGTCCTGAGTAGTGATACGAGAAAAGTTCTTTATTCTCTTATTTTCCTACTCAGGATTGTTGTTTAAATTTCTTCAAGGCTTTATAAATTAAGAACTATGGGATTCCTGGATTGCTCCAGTACGCTGGCGAAGGAAGCGATGGTAAGCAAAAGTACCACGGATCGAGTTAATGAATGCAAAGATGAAGAAAATTGTCAAGATAAAATTACCAGACATACCATATTTGGCAAGCAAAACCAGCCGCTCTCCTAAATAAATCATCAGCCCTAAAATCGCGGCAACTCTAGACATTCTGTAAATCAGAAATGCAATCAAGCCATAAGCGATCATCATGGCGATAAATCCCTGAGACGGTGTTCCACCGACAGTTGCTGTAGAGATTGCAACTATTACTAAACTAAACACAATAATCAAGACACAAACCGCCGTACCCTGTCGTGCGGCATCTTGGGCAGATTTTAAGTCGGTAATTGTCGGTAGCCAGAAGCTGTTTTTTTTTGACTTATCAGGCATGGTACTAACTCCTGAAGATACACATAGGGACACAATTCAGCAAAAATTGACGCTCTGAGCCAAATCGCAAGTTGATTTGCTTCGTAGTTCTATGTCTCTTGGGGCAATTTACTTATGCAATTCGCAGTGAAAATGAATCGATTATCTTGCCGTTTCTTGACGCCTTGCCTTTCTAGGAGCAATTGATCACACTGTGCCAAGAAGCCAGTTTTGAGGAAAAGATTGCTCATACGCTCAGAGCAACTGGAATTGTCACGCTGTCAATTTAGTGGTGGCAGGAGTGGCTGTGTCGATTTTGCCTAGCGATGCGAAGGAGTTGTTTATCGACCAATTCAGGGGGCAATGTTGAGCTGGTAGATTACGGTCACTGCTACTTCAGCGACATTAATTTGTCACGACGACACATAATTAGTCTCAGCGACATCAATCTGTCACCAACGACAAATAATTAGTCACTGTACATCTTGGATTAAGGCCGATGGGCGGATTTGAACCGCCGACCGTTCGATTACGAATCGAATGCTCTACCACTGAGCTACACCGGCATCGATAGACTAATATAGCAAGTTTTACAAACTATATCCAAATTTATCCCAATTGATTCATGAACAATTCTCAACTATCAGAGGATTGAGCCACATCGTGCCGTTCCAGTACCAGAAAATTCCCATTCTCGTGTAACCATTGATGTATAAAGGTAAACTTAAAATGTGATGGAACCAACCTCAAAAAATCGTAATTCCAATGCTAAAGCCAACCCGCGCCAACTGAGTCCTGAAAAATATGCCAGATTAAGAGCCGAAGCAAAAGCGCCCTACCGAGGCTTAAGAAAATTTATTTACGTAACTTTTGGGGCTTCTGGATTTATTGGTGGCATCATCTTCCTGGCACAGTTAGCAGCAGGACAAGAAGTCGCTACAGCCCTTCCTAACTTGGCGCTGCAAATCGGTGTTGTTGCCTTAATGGTTTGGCTATTTCGCCTTGACAAAGGGGCGCAACGTAAGCCCTAAGGCGGATTTGTTCAAGTTAATGATGCGGATACCTTTAATGTTAGTGTCAATTTAATTTGTGTAATTATAGGCTTAAGCTGTGTTTCCTGGCTAATGTTTGAGCATTAAAACCAGTCAGCGCAAACTAATTGTGCTCCGCTTTGCGGCAGGGCGATCGCGTTTCTTTCAACCTCACCACCTAAACTCTTGCTAATTTCTTGCTCTACAGATACTTTACCTCTGTCGAGTTCATCCGAGATTATGGAAATCGAACAACGACTAGGGCTATATCAGGTTTTTCTCAAGCTCTACGAGCATCATCGCAGCCTGCTAGATGAAATTCTCCAGCTAGAAAAAACTAATAATAAAACCTTCTCCAGTGTGACAACCCGCTGTGTCACTGGGGTCATTCAGGGTAAGCAAGTTTATTTGGTTACAAACCTTGTAGAGGGAAAAACCCAGAGTTTGTACCAACCCCAAGGAATTTGGACGATCGGACGCGATCGCTTACTTGCGGTTTCAATTCCCGATCGACGCTTATCTCGTCGTCACGCCGTAATTCAATACATTCACAACCAAGGTTTTTACCTGATTGACTTGGAAAGTACTAATGGTTCTTTCCTCAATGGGGAAGCAGTACACGGGCGTCTGCGGCTCAAAGATGGCGATCGCATTCGACTCGGTAGCCTCGCCTTTTCTTTTTTCCTCTGCAATGATAGCCAAATTTTAGACGAAACTCCCGCCGATGTCCTCGCGCAACTCGAAGCGTCAACAATAACGCCTAGAGTCGCAGATGTAGAACAACTGAGCTTACCCGTGTCATCTGCCGAGGCTCAGATCGCAACTCCTGAACAGATCAAGCCAACTCAGCAAAAAGAGGAAACGTTCAACTTTTTGCAAGAGCCATCCCCAATCGAAAAGCCAGCCCTTGAATCTTCGATGTCTCAGTTAAGCCCTGCCCAGCAGTCAGACATCTTAGATCGCTTTTTCAGTCGGCAAAGTCACAAAGTCAGTGAACATAATTAATCCTGCAATTGCTGATCATTAAAAATCCTTGCCTGAATATAAATTACCCTCCCCTTGGGTTCAGGGAGGGATGATCAATCTGGTTTTTCAGGTTCCTAAAGAGGATTTATCGATTTCT
>CADCTM010000692.1 GCA_902805485.1 uncultured Coleofasciculus sp.
CGCTATTTTAACTAAGTTTCAGAAAATACTTTTTTTGAAAAATTATCTGCATTTCATCGCTTTTCTCAATTCTTACCACTAATACTCCTCTGAACTCATCCTATTACAACCGATTATTTAACCGCTCCATCAAACAATTAGCAATGCGACTTGCTGCCCCCGGCTCACCCATCCTTTGATGACCATTTTCTGCTATCAACTGTAACCAGTCAGGATCACGCAATAACTGCTGCACCATACTGGCAACTTTATCGGGATGTTCTACTAAAATTACCGAAGGGCCAAGTAAACGAGTTTGAGCTTCGGCAAAAGCAAAAGTAAACTGAGGACCTTTTCCTGGAATTGCGATCGCAGGTTTACCTAATCCCACAAATTGCTCTGTCGCCGTCCCCGCCATCGCAATTGCTAAATCCCCTTTTAGCAGGCAAAGATTATAGTCATCCGTCGTTAAAATCAACGTGGCATTTTTTTGAGTAAACTTTAATGCCGTTGGGTCATTTAGCTGAAGATTCGATAAGGTAAACTCAGTCGGTTGCTCGCTCCAGCCTTGATTAATCAGGGTTTGGCGCAACGGCTCAAGATTTAAACCAGGAGAAATCGCACCTAAGAATAAAAGCTTCCGCTCTTTGAAGGTATCAAAAAAACCAGCGATCGCTTGCACAATTTGCTGCCAATTCTCATAAGCCTCTGGTGGTCTAGAACCAGGAAGCAGAGTTACAATAAGCGATCGCTGCATTTCCTTCAATTCAGCATCTGGCTCATAAAAAATCGCTCGTGGGTGTTCAGGCATAATCCCATCCATCATCGGGTTGCCTAAATCAAAAGCCGGAATTGCCCATTCTTGCAGAATTTGGGTTGTCAGCGTATCTCTGGGGAAAACCGCCTTGCAACGGGGACGACTCATCAACCAACGTTCCCAAGGAAAATAAACCGACTTTGAAAAACGTTCCAAACGCGATCGCTTCGGCAACCATCCCGCTTCATCCCGCAAATAATACTCGGATTTTGCTGTCCCAACAAACACGTAAGGGGCGCCACTCAACCAAGCGAACAACAATGGCACAATATCTCCTACCGCCAAAATGACACCGCCGCGCTTACTCCAACGCCGAATTGCTTTAAATTGCGCCCATGCTAGTTGCAATAAACCACCTTGCAAATCTCGCATTAGTTGACGCCCTTCCATATAAATAAAACCGCCGGAAGGCATCGTCTGCATCGGACCGACAATTGGGATATCCAGTTGACTATAGGCGTGTCCTTCACCGACTAACGGTAAAGCGGCAACTTCTGGCGTCGCTGGGTGTTGCTGCAATTCTTGGCAAATTCTGACAGCAATAACATCTTCTCCATGACCATTACTGAGGCAGAGCAACTGCATATTCGGTAATTGGTTATCCCTTTGAACCATTAAATTTAACCACTAACAATTACTCTCCATCGCACAACCCCGTAAAACTGAGTTATTAAATCTCAAGTGAAGTAAATTCACTTGTACCATTGCTGGTGTTTTTCAGCAAATATCCTTAATTTTTGCACCGATGAATTGCAGCAAGTCTTGATCATT
>CADCTM010000693.1 GCA_902805485.1 uncultured Coleofasciculus sp.
ATTTCAAAGCTGCTAGTTCAGCAAACCATTCTTTAACCTGTTGCCCTTCAGGTCGATGTTTTTCATTGAAAAGACCCCTGATTTCTCGGACTGAAATTGTCCCTCCTTTGCGTTCGGCCCAAGAGATAACTTTGACCAAGCTAGGAGCCAGAGCCCTCCGATCTGAAAACTCAGCGTAGAGGCTGGCAATTTGGTCAGAGCTGAACTTGACAAACTTTATAGCCGCTTCCACCGCAGTTTTAGGGATTAGGGAGCTAACCTCAACGCCATTAAATACACAGTCAATGGTGTGAATGATGGCGGCCATTTTGGCTACTTTTTCTTGCATCTTGCCTACCATTGCCCGGATACCTTGCTTGGGTTCTTCCACGCGCCGCTTATCCGTAGCTTCGTAGAACGCATTGAATAGTCGCTTGGCTTCGGGGTTGAGTTCTAACTTAAGTGCTGGGAGAGCGTCTATTTTGGCGTACAGACTGCTTAACATGGGTGTGAGGTCAAAACTACCGCTGTCTTCTTCTGGCAATGTAGAAGCGGCCAGAGGTTGGAAAACAAAGTCAAACCGAGCAAACTTACCGTTAGAGTCGCTGCAATCCTTGAGTAAAGTAGCTAGCACGTCGGGTTGAATTGTCCCAAAGACGCTCAGTAGTAGTCCATCTAAATCTGCTTTAGTCCCTGAAGCGCGCAGAACTGTGCTGCCTGTGCCGTTCCAGTATTCGAGTAAATCTTCATCATCAGAACCCTTACCACCTCGATACTGGTTGGCGGACTTAAACAAACCTGCGAGCTCATCACAGCAGTACATCAAACCTTGGTCAGGGTATTCTGCAACTTGATACAAAATTCCCTCGCCCGTTGTTTTATTGAAAGAGTAGAGCTTTTGGCGAGGCGGTTTTGGTGGCGGGCCTTGAGGTTCATCTTCTGCGAACTTTTTCTTTTTGTTGGATTTGTAAGCTGCCAACTCTTCTTCGTATTCTTCTTGAGCTTTACTAAACTCGGACCGTGCCTTCTCTCGTAGCGGTTGCATGGGTCGGTCAATCATTGCCCGCTTGATGGGTGATTTCTTTTGAGATGATTCAGCAACGATGGCGGCAAAATAGTTAGGGGTGCAGTAGTAGTCAGTTTTCCGATTTAGCATTACTTGAGAGCCAACCTTGAACAAACTAGAGACTTGAGTTAGTGCAGCCGCTAAATAGCATTCAGGTTTCAAATTCAACATGGTCGCCAATTCTTTGATGGGGGCAGCGAGCTTCTCAGGCAAAATCTCAGATAAATCAAGTCCTGCTTTTTGAGCGGCCAAAAGTTGCTGTACTTGAGCTGCTGTATCTTCAAGGTCGGCTTCTTGCTCTAGTTCTTGCTCGCGAGTGCGATAAATTTTCCATACCTCAGCCACAGTCAGTCGATAAGTCTGAGCCAGTTCTGAAATTTGGATTTGAAGCTGCGACTTCCTTAAATCCGCCTCGAGTAATTCGTCAATTTTGGTCGCTAGGTTGGAAAAGTTGGGAGCTTCAAATCTTGGATGGCTTACAACTTTTGTCGCTATCTGCGGAGGAGCTTTGAAAACTTTT
>CADCTM010000694.1 GCA_902805485.1 uncultured Coleofasciculus sp.
CATTCACTTAGGGGAATCCATGAGCTTTTTTAGCAGCTTTAGACAGAAATAATGGTAAGACGGAGTTGTGATCCTCAAGTTAAACAGCATACAAAATGCCTTTTAGAAGCACGGCTTGCTTATGCTAATGACGAATTGGATAACTGTGAACCTGTACAAATTAAAGTCAATTGAAAGACAGAGAACCAGCTAGTTGCCAGGACAAAGGTGAGATTTCTAGAAGAATTGATTGCAAAAAGTAACGGCAAGTTAAATAAAGAGCAAATCAAGGAAGCTTTCAAACGACTTGAAGATTTCTTAGAGATTTTAGAAGACAACCGCCCAATCACTCAAGGTTCGACGGACGTGTCAGCTTATGCGATCGCATAATAACACTCACCAGGTAGTGTCCTCACTCTCATCTGTGGCAGTGCCGACCCCAACCCCGTATCTACTTGTGGGATGGACTATCTAGTCCACCTCGAGCTGATTAAAAGAATAAGCCATCCGGCAGCCCGCTTTGCGTGAAAATTACTTTCAGTGAAACGCGATCGCTCTTTCCCCTGTATCTCCTGTAAGATTTAGACGGATTAGCTTTTGAGACACTACCTGCCACGAAATGACTGGTAATTTTTCCCTCTCTAAGGACGGGGTAAACATCAACATTTCTCTTATCAAAACTACCGAGTGATTAATGCTAGTTACCTCAACGCCTAAATCCACATCTTTACACAAATAAGAGTGAGCTAAAGTTAACGAAGGAAGCCCTTTAAATGAGCTTAAACGGCAAAAGCCAAATTCCAGAGATTCTCAAAAATTACCAATCGGAACTCCTGTCAAACTGGCTTCAAGAACAACTAGGGGCTGGTATTCGCAGCGATTTAATCAAAGAAACGCAACTGCGGGAAGAGTGTAAAGAATTTTTGGGCTTATTGACTCAGGCAGTACAGTCCGGTAACTTAACCAATATTCAAGCCTCAGAGTGGCGAGAAGTGCGAGAAATGCTCGCCAGTATTTCCCGCATCAGAGGACAAAAAGGCTTTACCCCCACCGAAACGGCAACCTTCATTTTCTCCTTTAAGCAACCCCTGTTTGCCCGTTTGCGACAGGAATTCGCCCAAGATAGTACCGCACTAATTGAAGAAACCTGGTTGGCGACAACCGTTTTAGATAAGTTGGGGCTGTGGACAACGGAAAACTATCAAAAAGTCCGCGAACAAGTCATCATCCGACAGCAAGAAGAGTTGATGGAACTTTCCACTCCGGTTGTCAAGTTGTGGGACGGCATCTTAGCACTACCGATTATTGGCACATTGGACAGTGCCCGGACTCAGATAGTTATGGAGTCGCTATTACAGCGAATTGTGGAAACGGGGGCAGAAGTGGCAATTATTGATATTACCGGAGTGCCAACCGTTGATACCCTCACCGCTCAACACTTACTCAAAACAATTACAGCCGCGCGTTTAATGGGTGCAGATTGCATCATTAGCGGCATTCGCCCTCAGATTGCCCAAACAATTGTCTATTTAGGAGTCGATTTGCAAGATGTTGTTACCAAAGCTTCCCTTGCCGATGCCTTTGCCCTGGCACTAAAACGCACGGGATTGACAATTACTCGCCCTCAGAATCGCTAGACCAGGAAGTAGTAGTTTTATGGAACGAATTCCCATACTCCAGATGGGCGAATTTCTGCTCGTCACGATTCAGGTTGATATGCACGATCGCCTCGCGATCACTTTACAGGATGACTTAACCAACCGAATTGTCCAAGCCCAGGCACACGGCGTACTCATCGACATTTCCGCCTTAGAAATCGTCGATTCCTTCATTGGGCGGATTTTGGGCAACATCGCTAAAATGTCTCAGGTGCTAGATGCTCAAACGGTTGTCGTCGGGATGCAACCAGCAGTCGCCATCACCCTGGTAGAGCTAGGACTCTCCCTGACAGGCGTTCGCACCGCCCTAAACGTGGACAAGGGCATGGCACTACTGCAGGCATCGGTAGAATCAGCTCCAAGTGGGAGTGCGGATCGGTATGGTTCGGACTGAAATTATGAACGTCCACACCTCAGCAGATATTGTTCGGGTGCGGCAGGCAGTGCGGCAGATGGCTGTAGAACTGAAATTTGGACTGGTAGACCAGACAAAGATTGTTACAGCCGCAAGCGAACTAGCCCGCAATACTTTAGACTATGGCGGCGGTGGGACGGTGAAACTGGAAGAACTAGAATCAGGCAGCCGTCGGGGGTTGCGGCTCGTTTTTGAAGACCAAGGGCCAGGAATTCCTGATCTTGAACTGGCACTGAAAGACGGTTACACGACTGGGGGCGGGTTAGGTATGGGGTTGAGTGGGTCGAAGCGGCTGATGAACGAATTTGAGATTGTTTCGCGCCTGGGAGAAGGAACTTGCGTCACAATTGTCAAGTGGAAGTGACACAAAATCAATGAATAATGCCGTTGTCTTATCCATTTCAGAGTCGAGTCAGGCGGGGGAAGCGCGGCGGATCGCCCTGGCGCTTGCCAGTCGTCTGAGTTTCAATGAAACCGATCGCGGTAAGGTTGGCATTGTCGTCACAGAAGTCGCTAACAACCTGGTGCAGCACGCCAGAAATGGGGTACTAATACTGCAAGAGATCGCACAAAACAACCAAGTGGGGATAGAAATTATTTCCTTGGATCAGGGACCAGGAATAACCAATATCAGCGATTGTTTGCGCGATGGTTTTTCGACAAAAAAGACTCCCGGTAACGGTTTGGGGGCAATCCGTCGCCTCTCAGCACGATTTGAGATTCATTCGACCCCTGAACAGGGAACGGCTGTTTTGGCTCAACTTTGGGCAAATTCTTTTTCGCCTAGTCCCTCAAAGGACAAACTGGAGTTAAGCGCGATCTGTGTACCGATCAAGGGTGAGTCGGTTTCCGGTGATACTTGGGCAAGTGCCAACATAGGCGATCGCAATTTAATTTTAGTTGTAGATGGATTAGGTCATGGTCCAATGGCGGCTGAAGCCGCATCCGTTGCAGTTAGAGTGTTTCGAGACGAAGTTGACCACAGTCCGAAAGCAATTGTCGAAGCGATGCATGGAGCAATGGGTCGTACGCGCGGGGCAGCATTAGCGATCGCTCAAATTAATCTTGAACAACAAACCGTATGCTTTGTTGGAGTCGGCAATATTGCGGCGACAATCCATTCGAGTGCAGGCAACTCTCGCATGATTTCCCACAACGGTACAGTCGGACATGAGGTTCGCAAAATCCAGGAATTTACCTATCCCTGGCATCGAGAGGGGATTTTAATTATGCACTCCGATGGCTTAGGTACTCATTGGACTGTAGAGCGCTATGCTGGTTTGGCGGCAAAACATCCGAGCTTGATTGCAGGCATTTTGTACCGGGATTTTAATCGTGGTCGAGACGATGTTACCGTGTTGGTTGCTCGCGAGGACAACTAAGCATGAGCCTAACCCTACTTACTATAGAAATTTGCTTCGAGCAAGATGTCGTATTGACTCGGCAACGTACCCGGCAAATTGCCGAGTTATTGGGGTTTGATGCCCAAGATCAGACGCGCATTGCGACTGCCGTCTCAGAAATTTCTCGGAATGCGTTTCAGTATGCCAACGGCGGGAAAGTCGTATTTTCCCTGGATCACAATAGCAAACAAGAAGTTGGGCAATTGGATTCTTCCTATGCCGCTTGTCCCTTGCTGCGGCAGGTTTTGACAATTAGTATTTCTGATCGCGGTTCGGGAATTGCTAACCTCCAAACAATTTTAAACGGAAGTTACACCTTAACTACGGGCATGGGTTCAGGCATCATCGGTACACAGCGGTTGATGGACTTTTTTGAAATAGAGTCAGCCCCCGGACAAGGTACAACAGTACAAATGGGCAAAAATCTGCCCAGGAAAGCGCCTGTGGTGACAACCCAACGCCTTGGGCAAATTATCGATGAATTGATGAGGCGATCGCCTTCTAACCCGTTTGAAGAAATTCAGTCGCAAAATCAGGAACTGCTTCATGCCCTAGAAGCCTTACGCCAAAGGGAAGAGGAACTAACCCAACTCAATCGAGAACTCGAAGATACCAATCGCGGCGTTGTGTCGCTGTATGCCGAACTTGATGAAAAAGCCGATTCACTCCAACGGGCAAATGAACTCAAAACTCGCTTTCTCTCCAACATGAGTCATGAGTTTCGCACACCCCTCAACTCGATTATCTCTCTTTCTGGGATGCTGTTAGAGCGGATGGATGGCGAGTTAACGGCGGAACAGGAAAAACAGGTAACGTTCATTCGCAAAGCCGCAGATGGTTTGACAGAATTAGTCAACGACTTATTGGACTTGGCAAAAGTTGAGGCAGGAAAAATTGTCGTCCATCCAACCCTATTCGATGTGGGCGACTTGTTCGGGACATTGCGAGGAATGCTACGCCCATTGCTGGCTCATAATTCCTCAATTGCGTTGGTTTTTGAAGAACCTGTAGACATCCCGACGCTGCACACCGATGAAGGTAAGGTAGCTCAGATTTTGCGGAACTTTATCTCGAATGCCTTGAAATATACCGAACAAGGCGAAGTGCGAGTGTCAGCCGTGATCACGGAAAATTGTATTACTTTTTCAGTTACAGATACCGGGATTGGCATTGCCCCAGAAAACCAGGAACGGATTTTTGAGGAATATATTCAAATTGAGTCACCTATACAAAAACGTACCAAAGGCACTGGCTTAGGGTTGCCCCTCTCGCGGAAGCTGGCGGAATTATTGGGAGGTCGGGTCTGGATAACGAGCGTATTGGGGGAGGGAGCGACCTTCTATGCCTCGATTCCGATTGTTTACCCCAATTTGACCTTATCCGCTTCAATCCCCCAGTGGCAGCTAGACCCGCAAAGAGCGCCTGTATTGGTAGTAGAAGACCAGGCGGAAATTTTGTTGGCTTACGAGAAGTATTTGCAGGGGACAAAGTATCAAATGATCCCCGTGCGAACCCTCAATCAGGCAGAACAAGCGCTTGGGACATTTAAGCCGGAAGCGATCGTGTTAGACATTTTGCTAGAAGACGAAAATACTTGGGCGTTTCTGGCCCAGAAGAAAGAGAACGACTCCTTGACGCGAGATATCCCAATTTTGGTTAATACCGTCATCAACAACGAACAAAAAGCGATCGCCCTCGGCGCGGATGCCTTCTTAATCAAGCCTATTGATAGATTCCTGCTCCTCAATACTCTGAATAAACTAGTCAAGCGAGACCGACTACAAAGACTCTTGCTGGTGGACGATGACCCGGTTGCTCGCTACTTATTCCAAGATATGTTGAGCGACATCTCTCTCCACCTAATTGAAGCCACCAATGGCTCTGAAGCTATGGGGTTAGCGCAACAGGCAAAACCGACTTGCATTGTGTTGGATCTTGCTCTTGCTGCTGAAAGTGGAGTTGATATCCTCAATCAGTTGCAAAGCGACCCCACGATGGCTAGTATTCCTGTGATTATCCATACCTCCCAGGTATTGGAAGACCCGCAACGCCAACATCTAGCAGAACGCACAGTTGCCATTCTTTCCAAAGAACAACCCTCGCGGACTAGGGCGCAGGCTTTGCTAAGAGAAGCACTACTCAAAGCAGGATTAGTATTTGAAGCGTTAGAAAAAAACCATGCCTGAATCGCCACAGACTACCATTTTGCACGTAGACGACAACGAAACGAATCGTTATATCGTCACGCGAATGCTGCGAAATGCTGGATACGCAGCGCTTGAGGCAGCTACCGGAACAGAGGCACTGCAAGTTGCGATCGCAAAAAGCCCCGACTTAATTATCCTAGATGTGCAACTCCCGGATCTTAATGGTTTTGAGGTCTGCGGACAGCTTAAAGCTAATCCAATCACGGCGAGTATTCCCATCTTGCATCTGTCTGCCTCGTTTGTTGCTGGTAAGGATAAGGCGCAGGGTTTAGATAGTGGGGCGGATGGTTATTTAGCGCAACCAGTAGAAGCGATCGAGTTAATTGCAACAGTCAGAGCCTTGCTGCGAATGCGAAAAGCAGAAGAGTCGGCGCTTTCCCTGGCGACTGAGTGGCAAACTACGTTTGATGCGATGAATGATGGGGTTTTTTTGCTGAACTCCCAAGGGAGAGTGCTGCGCTGTAACATGGCGATGAGCCAGTTTTTGAACAAGCCGTACGCCGAGATTATTGGTTATCAACATCAGGATTTGCTGTTGCCAATTTTGGGAATGACAGAATCATCTTTCCTCCAGGTTCAGAAAACACAGGGGAGGGAAAGCCTGGAAGTTCATATCAAAGGGCAATGGTATGCGGTGACGGTAGACCCCATGTACGATCAGCAGCAGGCGTTCAGTGGTGCAGTTTATACGGTTGCTGATATTACAAAGCGTAGACGCGCCGAGCAATCTGTGCGGTTTTTGAGCGAGGCAAGTGCTGTTTTATCGACGTCTTTGGACTACAAGATTACTCTGAATAATCTGGCACAGTTGGTTGTGCCGGCAATCGCTGATCTTTGTTTTTTTGATGTGATCGGTGCTGATGAGCGCCTACAGCGGGTGGCTTGGCAACACGGCGATCCTGCTCATCAGCAGGAGTTTGAGCGGGTGCAAACCTACGTCCCCCCTCATACAGCTCAAAATCACCCGCTGATTGCGTTGCTGGCTACGGGTGAGAGTTGTTTTGTCCCCCATGTCACGGATGAATGGCTGCAAGCAGTTGCTTTTAGTAGTGAGCATCTTGAGTTTATGCAAGGCATTCAGTATCGCTCTTTGCTGATGGTGCCGCTGATCGCTAATGACAAAACGCTGGGGGCTTTGACGTTAGGTATGACGACGAGTTCGGGTCGTTACTATAATCTTGCGGATTTGGCGTTGGCAGAGGATTTGGCGCGTCGTGCGGCATTGGCGCTGACGAATGCCCGACTTTACCGGGAGTCTCAGGAAACGAACCGGATGAAGGATGAGTTTTTGGCTACACTTTCCCATGAATTGCGATCGCCTCTTAACTCAATGTTGGGTTGGGCGAAGTTACTGAATACTCGCAAGTTTGACGAAGCGACGACAAAGCGGGCGATTGAAATTATTGAGCGCAATGCCAGGGCGCAGGCACAATTAGTTGAGGATTTGCTGGATGTCTCGCGAATTATTCAGGGGAAGTTTCGTCTGGATGTGCGTCCGGTAACGCTGCTGAATGTAGTTGAGTCGGCACTGGAGGCGGTACGTCCGGCGGCGGATGCTAAAGAAATTCGACTCCAGGCGGTACTAGATCCAGCAGCAGGTTCAATTGCTGGGGACTCTAATCGTTTACAGCAAGTTTTCTGGAATTTACTCTCAAATGCAATTAAGTTCACGCCGAAGGGTGGACGGGTTCATGTCCGCCTTGAGCGGGTTAATTCTCACATTGAGATTATATTTGCCGATAGTGGGCAAGGAATTGAGCCGGAATTTGTGCCTTATGTGTTTGAGCGCTTTCGTCAGGGGGATAGTTCAATTACGCGATCGTTTAATGGGTTGGGGTTGGGTTTAGCGATTGTGCGTCATCTGGTGGAGTTGCACGGCGGTACTGTTCACGTAGATAGTCTTGGGAAAGGGCAAGGGGCGACTTTTACAGTTAAACTGCCCTTGATTCCGATCCTTGTTGAGGTTAATGCTCCGGAAAGAGTTCATCCGACATTAGGGCAGGGGATATCCTTTGATAACCCACCATCACTAAAGGGAGTAAGAGTCTTGGTGGTGGACGATGAGAGGGATTCACGGGACTTTATTGCTATGGTTCTAGAAGAGTGTGGGGCTGTTGTTACCACCGCAGGCTCGGTGAGTGAGGCATTTGCAACACTTGAAAAGTCAAGTTTAGATGTCCTGGTGAGCGATATTGGGATGCCCGTAGAAGACGGCTACAGTTTGATTCGCCGCATCCGGGCGCAGGAGCAAGGAGACAGAGGAATTCCGGCGGTTGCCCTGACAGCTTACGCTAGGGTTGAAGACCGAACCAGAGCGATTTGTGAAGGGTTTCAGATGCATTTGCCTAAACCCGTTGAGCCGACTGAGTTAGCGACGGTTGTGGCGAGTTTGGCGAGTCGAATTAGACAGGTTTGAGGTCTGGTTTGTTTGAGAAGAAGGGCATTGCGTTTTGGTTTGTTGGAATTAGGCGATCGCCACGCGCTGCTACGAAGCTTAGAGCGCTCAATCGAACTTACAATCGGGATAGTTGCCCTTTTCTACGCCACAGTAACAAAAAGATGACTACTCGGCAGATTGTGATTAACGTACCAGAATCAGTGTTGCAGGCTGAAAACACTGATGCAGATACCTTTGCTCGGGAAGTGTGCCTCTTAGCTGCGGTTAAGTTATACGAACTGGGTCGCCTTTCATCGGGTCGAGCGGCTGAACTGGCTGGAATGTCGCGGGTGGAGTTCCTGATGAATCTGGGACGTTACAAGGTCTTTGCGTTGGAAGCCGAGTTACAGGACTTGGAAGGCAATCATGCCTGAAGCGATTAGCAATACTTCGCCCTTGTTGTATCTGTATCGGATTAATGCTATCAATTGGCTACCTGAGTTGTTTAACGAAATCTGGATTCCGAATGCAGTAGTGCTTGAGCTACGAGAAGGACAGCAGAGGGGTTATGACGTTCCTGTTCCTAGTGCATATGCCTGGTTGCAAATCGTTGATCCACAATCTATCTCACCTGAATTGACGAGTCTGGATTTAGGTATGGGTGAGCTTGCAGCTTTGGCACTGGCATTAGAAACTCCTCATCGAATCGTGTTGTTAGATGATGGACTGGCAAGGCGCACGGCTCAGGCTTCCGGCTTAACTGTCTGGGGAACACTTAGGGTTTTATTAGAAGCAAAATCCCA
>CADCTM010000695.1 GCA_902805485.1 uncultured Coleofasciculus sp.
AGTAATTGCGTTTTCGGATTAAAGTTATTAGTAAAAACCATCTGCCAGTCTTGCAACGCCTGGGCAAACACTGCGCGATGCCACCACGAGTTAATCGTGACGCCGCCTCTTCCATCGTAAGTGTTGTAGGCGTTATCATTGCCACTTGGGTAGTCAAATTCCTTGACATTCGTTGAAGTCATCACATAAGTATCAGTGAGTTCTCCGTAGTAAATTCGGGGAATTCCAATCGGAATACTCGCTCGAATATTTTCACTAGAAGTTTTTAATGCCCTGTTATCTTCTGCACGGGTACTTGTGCCAATATCTTTAACGAAGTAATCAGGCAATCCACCAGCAGCAATAGTGTTGACGGGACTGAGGGTAAATCCGTAACCGTGGGTATAAACTAAATGTTTGTTAATCCAAGTTTTTGCTTCTTGGGGAACAGCATTGTAGTCCAACTCACGCGCTGCGATAATTACTTGTTGGTCTTGTTTTCCCGCATCATTTTTAAGAGTATATCGGTCAATATCGGCGTCAAGAAACTTGTAATAAAGTCGAATTTGTTGCAGTTGGCGATTCGTTTCTAGGAGAGGGCGTGTATCCCAAAGACGGATATTGCGAATGGTTAGATTATTCGCCTGGAGGTCTGCCTGGGTAAGTTCCCCTTGGGGATCAAAGGTTTGTACTTCGATATTATTTAAATCAAATGCTGCCCTGGTGAAGGCAATACTGCGTTGGAGATACGGGCGTTCCCGCGCCAGTTCATTGGGTTGTACAACTAAGCGTTGTACCGCCATTGGTAAGGCAAAATCACCAATAATAATTAAAGCCAAATATAAGGCCAAACCTCGCCAGGGTAGTCGTAATTGTTTAGACGAATAAATCAGCTTCCATAGTAAGAAAAAGGCGATTACTCCGGCTAAAATACTTAGACTAATATCAACGGGTAACTGAATTTTAATATCGGTATAACCTGCACCGTAAATGATGCCGTTTGTTAAATAAAGTAGTTCATAGCGATGCAACCAGTAATGGAGTGCTGTTGTTGCCGCGACAACGCTACCGAGTCCGGATAAATGGCGCAATTGACTTCGAGAAAAGCCGATAAATTTCCCTTCAGAAATGCTATTTCCTGATAGTAAATAAATCAGCGTGACGGCAATTAAACCAAAAAGAAATAGTGAACCCAGCCAAAAGTCTAACAGTTGCCACAACGGGAAGCTAAAGATATAGAAGCTAAGATCATGTCCAAATAGTGGCTCAACGGTATTAAAAGCGGTGGGGGAGAAGTATTGTAAGATTCTGTCCCAGTGTGAGGATAGTACTAAACCAAAGAACAATGACAGCAAAAAGGCGATCGCCATTAACCAGAATTGGGGGTTGACAATTAGTACAAATATCACTCCCCCTAACACCCCCAACTGCCAAGGAAGTGCTTGCCACGAGAACATTTGCTGTACCGATACCCAATTAAACGGAGGCGGTATTGAGGGAATTACCCTTGGTAGGAGAAAATTGGGATGCCAAAATGCGATCGCAATTCTGCCGTAGTGCAGCAGCATCAACCCGACG
>CADCTM010000696.1 GCA_902805485.1 uncultured Coleofasciculus sp.
GATCCCAAGCTCTCCCCAGAAGACATCGGCTTTTCCCTTACCTTATTGGTTGAGCAGAGAGGAAAAAGCGATCGCTCTCGCGCGAAGAACTCTTCAGATCGCCTTTCCTTACCCTTGTTTTTCCCACCCAACCTACTGAATTAAAAATTTCTCCCCACGATCGCCTCAATTATGCGTTAATTTAGCTGAAGACTCTATCCTTGTTATCTTTCGAGGCTGCACCGTGCCCAAGCATATTCCTTTCCTATCAATTTTTGTCCTTCTGGGCTTACTGAGTGTGCAAGTACCCGTTTCGGCTCAAGCACTCGTTCCCCATACCATACAGCTCGATTCAAAAGAATTAGAGCAGCAGGGCTTGAATCTGGCGCAAGAAGCGGTGCAGCTAGTACGTTTCCAGCAATACGATCTGGCACTTCCCAGAGCAACCTTGGCAACACAACTTGCCCCCAAGACTTATCAAACTTGGTTTATTTTGGGCAGTCTGTACGTGCAGAACAAAGAATTCGATAAAGGCATTGAGGCTCTGCAACGCGCCAAAGGTTTAGCACCCAAAGAAGCCGGAGTTTTGTTTACTTTGGGTTCAGCGCGTTTTCAAAAAGGTCAATATACTGCGGCTATTACCGATCTAGAAACCGGGTTGAAACTCAAACCCAACGTTCCTGAAGCTTTGTTTGACTTGGGTAATGCTTACTATATGCTCAAGCAATATCCCAGAGCGATCGCTCAGTACGAAAAAGCCGTTGCTCAAGAGAAAAAATTCTGGCCCGCCATGAACAACATCGGGCTGGTAAAGTACGAACAGGGTGATGTCGCTGGTGCAATTAAGCAATGGCAAGCGGCGATCGCGATTGACAAAGAAGCCGCTGAACCTCTGCTAGCATCAGCCGTAGCCATGTATACCAGAGGCGAACGAGAAAAGGCACTATCAATGGGAGAAGCGGCACTCGGTATCGACAGTCGCTATGCCGATCTCAAGTTTCTCAAAGAAAATCTTTGGGGCGATCGCCTCCTCTCGGATACGAAAAAGTTTTTAGCTATTCCGAGAATACAAGCGAGTATTACCCGCACTCCCTCAGAACCCGTACAAGTAGAAGCTAGCCCCAAATAGGCGAAGCGAGGAGAGGAACTAGGGAAGCCTGAACAAAGCAAAACACACTGAGCCGCTTTAAAATTATTTCCTTGGGGATTCTAATCAGGGTTCTAAAAAATAAATCCTCGTAGAAAGTGGAGCATTTAATCCCGTAAGACCTGATCAGCAATCCCCTATATGCAGAGGACATTGTGGAAATCCTTGCCCCTAGTCTCTCCCCAGGCATCTTGTCTAAATTGCCAGCGAGTAGTACATATGTACTTAGGTAGATGTCCCGCTCGTCGGCAACATTAGTGGAGGAAACAGAAGATGGACACCACCCTGACATGATTAAAGTAGGCGTTGTGAACAAAAGTTTGAGGTCTATTTTGGTATTAGTGCCAGAATTTGATCGACAAACAGTTGATGGTCAACAACTGGTTTAGAGATGTAGCCATCTGCACCACTTTGCTTGAGGAAGTTTTCGCGATCGCCTTCCATCGCGTGAGCTGTGACTAAAATAATCGGCAGACTGGATGTTTGAGCATCAGCTTTCAACATCTGTGTAATCTTGATGCCATCCACTGACTTACCACGGTAAACGCTGTGAGCCAAGGAAACATCCATCAAAATAATATCAGCCGCACCAGATTGGGCAATTTGCATGACCTCCTCCACGTCTTCAGTGTGCTTCACATCTAAGCCGCCCCGCTTGATGAGAATCTTCGAGAAAACGCGAGCATTAATAGGATCGTCTTCTACAATCAGAACGGTTTTCATGGGCGTTGCATCAAAAAAGTCGTTTTTTTCAAAATTGCGCTTTGATAATAAGTCTGACAGGGACTTTGTAATGTTGCCATCTAAAAGGCACTCCATCATCAGTTTATGGTCAAAATTTAGGAAATAGAACTCATGGCAAAACAGTTAAACCTGCTAGGGACTGGTCAAGTCATCCCCACAGCACTGCACGCGGAGATGCAACAGTCATATCTTGAATATGCCATGAGTGTGATCGTGGGTCGGGCACTCCCTGATGTCCGAGACGGTCTAAAACCCGTTCATCGGCGTATTTTGTATGCGATGCACGAATTAGGGCTAACACCAGATCGACCTTTCCGCAAGTGTGCGCGTGTTGTCGGTGACGTTTTAGGCAAATATCACCCCCACGGCGATCAATCGGTCTACGACGCCCTGGTACGCCTTGTACAAGACTTTTCTAGCCGATACCCTCTGCTTGCGGGTCATGGCAACTTTGGTTCCGTAGATAATGACCCACCCGCTGCCATGCGTTACACCGAAACGCGACTCGCAAGTATTGGCGATGAAGCCATGCTCTCAGAAATTGGCGAAGCCACGGTTGATTTTACCGATAACTTTGATAGCTCTCAACAAGAACCGGTCGTCCTACCCGCCCAACTGCCAGTATTATTGCTCAACGGTTGTTCTGGTATTGCTGTGGGTATGGCAACCAATATTCCGCCCCACAACTTAGGCGAAGTGGTGGACGGATTAATTGCCCTAATTGACAATCCGGATTTAGCGGACGAAAAATTATGGAAGCTAATCCCAGGACCTGATTTTCCCACCGGCGGCGAAATCATTGAGAACACAGGCATTCGGGAAGCTTACCGTACCGGGCGCGGTAGTATCGTTGTCCGGGGGGTGACTCAAGTTGAAGAAGTTCAAGGCGGGCGCGGGCGTCATAAACGTCAAGCAATTGTAGTTACAGAATTGCCTTATCAGGTAAATAAAGCCGGCTGGATTGAAAAAGTCGCAGAACTCGTTAACCAGGGGCGAATTGAAGGAATTGCTGATTTAAGGGACGAAAGCGATCGCGAAGGTATGCGCGTGGTGATCGAACTCAAGCGCGATATCCAAGTCCAAGACGTTCTCAAGCAGCTATACAAGCAAACAGCTCTCTTAAGCAACTTTGGGACGATCATGCTCGCTTTGGTAGACGGACAGCCCCGCGAGCTTACTTTGAGGCAGTTATTAGAGGAGTTTCTACGCTTTCGGGAGCAAACTCTCACCCGTTTATATAATTACCAGTTGGATCAGGACGAACAACGCCTTCATATTGTCGAAGGATTACTTGCCTCTCTTAGCCAACTTGATGCCGTAATTAACATCCTGAGAAATGCCCCCGATGGCACAACGGCAAAGACCTCTCTTCAAAACCAGTTAAACATCAGTGAAATGCAGGCTGATGCCATTCTCTCAATGCCTCTACGGCGTCTTACAGGGTTGGAACGGCAAAAACTGCAAACAGAGTTTGATGAGCTAACAGAGCGAATTGGGCAGCTACGACGGTTACTTAATGACCGGAATGAATTGTTAAAAGCCTTGAAGAAAGATTTGCGATCGCTTAAACGCAAATTTGCTGACCCCCGACGCACCAAAATCGCCATCAAAAAAACAACCGCAAAAGACAAACAAGAAGCAGCCGTTGTCGGGGCGAAGGCTTCGGTGTCCCAACAGGAATCAAAGCCAGGAAGTAACAAGAAAGCTCAGAAAAACTCGACTCAACCCACACTTCCCCTTCCTGACGCCTCACCTGCCGAAGAAGAAACTGTTCTAGAATTCACACACCTTGGGTATGTAAAGCGAACTCGTCCTACAGGTGAACAAAAAGCGCCACCAGCACCGAAAAAAGGCGAAGATTTTCTAGTTGAAACTTATACTACGACCACACAGCAAGAATTAGTCGTCATTACTAGCGGCGGCAAAGCTTACCCGGTGAAAGTGCGAGATATTCCCCCTGCGGCGGGGCGAAAAAATGGAACAGCTTTGATAAACTTACTGCCGGAAGCGGTGCGCTCGGAAACCGTAGTGGCGCACTTGATGCTACCGAATGCCCTAGAAAACCTCAACCTGATCATGCTGACTCAGCAGGGAAAAATTAAGCGCTTACCTGTTTCCGAATTAACCAACCTCACAGCACGCGGCACAACGCTGATGAAGCTCAAAGATGACGACCAATTACAGTTTGTCAGCTTGGGTAAAACGGGTGAGAATTTGATTTTGGGAACAAGTAATGGGCGGATTTTGCGTTTTGAGGTGAATGACGAACAATTGCCAATTATGGGGCGTACCGCTCAAGGAACTCAAGCCTCACGGCTACGTCGGGAACATTTGATTGGTTGTGCGGTGCTTGCGGCTGAGGATAACCTGTTACTGGTTTCGGAGCAGGGTTATGGGAAACGTCTGCCTGTGAGTGCCATCAGGCGGGGAAATCGGGGGGATATTGGCACATCGGCACTGCAATTTAAGACGGCAAGCGATCGCTTATTGGGTATGATCCCACAGTCAACGGCAGAGGAAGTTATGCTGGTGACAAGTGATGAGCAAGTGATCAGCTTACGTTTAGATGCGGTGAAGTTGTTGGGTAAAGATGGCACAGGTTCACAAATTGTGAAACTTAAAACTGAAGAAAGAATCCTTGCTGTAGCTACTTCCTCACCATCGAAGTCGTAACTTTCGGGCTGCTATGCGCCCCTAACTCTTATGCGTATCCTTGCCATTGGTGATATTCACGGCTGCACAATTGCGTTTGATACGCTCCTTGCTGCCGTGCAGCTACAGCCAGACGATCAAATCATCACCCTTGGCGACTACGTAGATCATGGACCTGACTCAAAAGGAATTATCAATCGCTTAATTGCTCTCCATGACACGGGACAACTTGTGGCTCTGCGTGGCAATCATGAGCTAGCGATGCTGGCAGCAAGGGATAGCGATCATAATGAATTGCTGTGGATTTGTTGTGACGGCGATAAGACACTGGCTTCTTACTCACTATCTGGCGATGAGCTTAACCTGGCGGACATCCCGATCACGCACTGGAATTTCTTGAAGAATGTGTGTGTGAACTGGTATGAAACGGATACACACTTTTTTGTTCATGCCAATGCCGATTCCTCTCTATCTCTATCTCAGCAGCCTGATCATGTATTGTTCTGGGAGCGGTTTGAGAACCCAGCTCCTCACTGTTCTGGCAAAATTATGGTTTGTGGGCATACTAGTCAAAAAAGTGGCGTACCTTTCAATCTTGGTCACGCCATTTGCATTGATACTTGGGCTTATGGAAAAGGCTGGTTAACTTGTCTTGATGTGATTAGTGGCAGAGTTTGGCAAGCCAACCAAGCAGGGCAACAACGTGAGGCTTGGATTGATGAATTTACTGGCATCTGAATGAGGGAATAGCGAAGTTCGTAATTTGACTTTGCTCTCTTGTAGGATACAAAACAAGCAAGATAATGCGGATATATTTATGAAACCTATTTTGTGTAAAGGTAAGCTTACAACCTGGAAAGATGACCGGGGTTTTGGTTTCATCAAATCAAGTGAACCTATTGATGGAAGTAAAGAGATTTTTCTCCATATCAGTGACTTGAAAGGGATGAGTCGTCGTCCGAGAGTTGGGGATACGATTTTTTACGAGTTAAAAACTGATGCAGATGGAAAACTTCGTGCCTCTAATGCGTCAATAGAAGGAGTTGTAACTCAACCGTTTTCGCAGAAGCAAAAGGCAAAGAAAAACGGGTTACTGCAAACAGCTATCAGCTTTTCTGTTCTGGCTGGTATTGGAATTTTTTCAATGGATTATAGTAGTAGTCGTCCTTCCTCTCCAACGACATCTCCTTCTCCAACCAGATCAGCTCCAACTACATCCATCACAAAACCAGGATGTAATATCAAAGGAAACATTTCCATTGAAACGGGAAACAGGCTTTATCACCTGCCAGGAATGGAAGACTATGAATCAACAAGAATTAGTCCAGAATACGGGGAAAGGTGGTTTTGTACAGAGAAAGAAGCGATCGCTTCAGGTTGGCGTAAAGCACCAAGATAGTATCAGAAATGCGATCACATTCCTGACAATAAAATGAGATGCGGCAGGTATGTTTTAGACAGACATTTCCGGTTATGCTTGCGTATTTTTATTACTCTTGAGCAACATAAGGTTATCTATGCATGGAATCTCGCATTCAGTCATACCTGCGCTTTGCGGCGAGTCAGCAACGTGATACAGAGCAGATTGGTCCGTTCCTCGCTACCTTCAACCGCCACAGCGCTAACCCCTATCTGAACTATGCCATCCCCGAAGACGACGCCACGCCATCACCTACCGATGTAAACGCACTGATTACTGCCTATGAAAAGCGTGGTAGAAAACCCCGTTTGGAGTACGTTGCTACACTCGCACCTGCCGTTGAGGAAGCATTGACATCTGCTGGTTTCAGCGTTGAGGGACGCTTGCCACTGATGACTTGCGCTCCAGGTTTAGAGAAATTCCTCCCGATACCACCAGATATTGAACTAATTGTGCCAGTTTCGGACGCCGAGATGCTGGCTACTGTTGCCGTGCAACACGAGGCTTACGGAGAGTCTGCACCAAGCCTTGAAGACGCAAAACGGCTGCGGGATAGTATGGCTGCAGGGGGTATCGCGGTACTCGCTCGTGTGGCGGCAACAGGTGAACCTACGGGGGCTGGAGTGTGTACTGTGCCGGGAAATCAGACGACAGAAATCGCTGGGATTGGTGTGCGTGTGGCTTTTCGCCGACGGGGTATTGCAGGAGCATTGACAACCAGACTGATGCGAGAAGCTTATCTTGCGGGTGTTACGGTGGCGTTTCTCATGGCGGCGCATGAGGAAGAAGTGCGAATTTATACCCGTGCTGGATTCTCAACAACTGGCGAAATTTTGCACATTTCCTTTTAGGAGTAAGTGGAAAAGGCGATCGCTTTTTGCACTTACACCCCGTCAGGATTTGGTTACGCCAGTCCAACCAGCTTATAGCTCAACTCCCACATGCGATCGCCTTTTTCATCATCCCGTGCTTGGGGAGAAACTTCTCTAACAAACGACTTACCATCTTTCTTCTGGCGATTTCCCCAACTCCAATAAGCACCAGACTGTTTATACTCAGGATCGGCAACTACCATTGCAACTCGCTCACCCGCCAACTCTTGAGACACATATCCTCCCGTGATATTCTTCTGAAACAAGGGAAAGAGTTTTTGGAACAAAGGATAGTGATTGCGGAATAGGGGCGTATCTGCAACACATCCGGGATAGAGAGAACTGAATGTGATGCCAGTTGAGTCGTGATAGCGCCGATGCAGTTCCCGCATGGTAAGCACGTTGCACACTTTGCTATCTTTATAAGCTTTGACAGGTTCAAACTTCTTACCGTCAATCATCGAGACTGGCTCTTTAAATCCCTCGACAAAGCCCTCAAACTTGCCTAAATCAGGACGTGGCGGAATCTTCCCACCAAGCTCATCTGGATTGTGTGTTACGGTTCCTAAAATAACCAGCCTTTTATCTGTAGCCGGTGATTTCTTCAGATCCTCCAACATCAGGTTGCACAGCAGGAAATGACCGAGGTGATTGGTAGTAACAGTTAATTCATAGCCTTCTGGACTTCGCAAGGGTTCTTTGATTAAAGGCATATAAATGGCAGCGTTGCACACCAAAGCATCCAAAGACTTACCGCTCGCCCTAAAATCGTTGACAAACTTCCGAACGCTGTCCAAGGAGCCTAAGTCAATATGCATCAGGGTATAGCTATCGGACGGGATTTCTAGGGTTTGAGCCGCGTTTTCGGCTTTTTCTAAATCCCGACAAGCCATGACTACGTGCCATCCTCTTTTTGCGAGGGCTTTGGCGGCGTACAAACCGACTCCAGAAGAGGTTCCTGTGATGACGACTGTTGAGTGTTGATCTTGTACCATTTTCTTAAAACCTGATTGAGCGCCGTTGACCGTATCTATGATCTCACAGGACTGAGTTATGGCGCTGATGTTTTGAGGTGTGTTGAGGTCATTTACTCAAAGAGCGATAATGATTCTTAACTGATCAAGCAGGCTGCCGATGATTAACGTGATCGTTAAACCCAATGCCATCGAATTGCCAGCAGGGGCAGTGGTGAGAGTACCTGGAACTTGGCAGGATTATCAAGCAATGCTTGAACATTTAGGCGATCGCACTTCGCCTCGCATCAAGTACCGCAATGGAGAACTATTGCTGATGGTTCCTTTGCCTGAACATGGTAAGCAGCTCGACATTGTTGTAGACATGGTAAAAGTGTTGCTACGCCATCAGGGACTGAGGTTCGACTCTTACCACGAAACCACAATGGATTTGCCTGAGCATAGTGGTGTCATCCCTGACCATTTTTTCTATATCGGTGAGCTACCTGTGGTGGGAAAACGTCGGATTGATTGGAGTAATGATCCTCCACCGAATTTAGCGATTGAGTGTGATATTACTTCATTCACCAGTGTTAATGATTATCTGCCCTATCGAGTTAGCGAACTTTGGATCATCCGCCGACAGAAAATTGAAATTTACCAGTTTCAGGATGAGCGCTATATTCAAGTTCAGCAGAGTCAATTTTTCGGTGGATTTGACTTGAATGCTATCTTTTCTGAGTGCATCGCTGACGCATACAAATTTGGATCTGGTGCGATTGATAAATTAAGCGATCGCTATCCTCGTCAACGCTGAAATGCGATCGCTCATAATAGATGAAAGTTTAATGAGTTTAAACGTTACTCAGTTGATGGCTATGATTCCTATTAATGAAGTCAAACAGCGATTGCAAGATTTGATCGATGCCGTGAGTCAATCCCATCAGCCGATTGTAATTACTTCTCAAAACAGCAACGCAATTTTACTATCTGAAGCAGATTGGTTGGCGATTCAGGAGACGCTGTATCTACTTTCGATACCAGGAATGCGGGAATCAAT
>CADCTM010000697.1 GCA_902805485.1 uncultured Coleofasciculus sp.
CACCAAAACTTGGGTCGCTAACTCAATGGTAGAGTACTCGGCTTTTAACCGATTTGCTCCGGGTTCGAGCCCCGGGCGACCCATCCCGAAGAATAGCTAGCACTGATAGCGTGTATAAAGAAAGGTTATCTCAGAAATCAATAGAGATAATTTCCTATAAACCGATAAAATATCTTAAGATTATCCTAAGAATTACGCTCGTCTAGAAACAATTAGCTCACATCAAACCAAAAGTTAGGAGGACTATTTATGGCGCTTGTACCCATGCGGCTGCTCTTGGATCATGCAGCAGAGAACGGATACGGCATTCCAGCTTATAACGTCAACAATATGGAGCAGATCCAGTCAATCATGCAGGCTGCTCATGAGGCTGATAGCCCAGTAATCTTACAAGCCTCTCGCGGTGCACGTAGCTATGCTGGGGAAATTTTCCTGCGCCATTTAATTTTGGCAGCAATGGAAACCTACCCCCATATTCCTATTGCCATGCACCAAGACCACGGCAATAGCCCTGCAACCTGCTACTCGGCGATCCGTAATGGCTTCACTAGCGTCATGATGGATGGCTCCTTAGAAGCGGATGCAAAGACTCCATCCAGCTACGAGTACAACGTTGATGTTACTCGTAAGGTTGTAGAAGTTGCTCATGCCGTTGGCGCTAGTGTAGAAGGCGAACTTGGTTGCTTGGGTTCTTTGGAAACAGGCGCGGGTGAAGCAGAAGACGGTCACGGTTTTGAGGGGACTCTTTCCCACGACCAACTATTAACCGACCCGGACGAAGCTGTAGACTTTGTTGAACAGACTGGTGTAGACGCTTTGGCTGTCGCGATTGGGACTAGCCACGGTGCTTACAAGTTTACTCGCAAGCCTACAGGTGAAATCCTTGCCATCAGCCGGATTGAAGAAATTCACCGCCGCTTGCCGAATACCCACTTGGTGATGCATGGTTCCTCTTCTGTACCTGAAGATTTAATTGCCATCATTAACCAGTACGGCGGCAACATTCCTGAAACCTACGGTGTGCCTGTTGAAGAAATTCAAAAGGGTATTAAAAGTGGTGTTCGTAAAATTAATATCGACACTGACAACCGCTTGGCAATCACGGCGGCAATTCGCGAGGCAGCGGCAAAAGACCCTTCCAACTTTGACCCCCGTCACTTCATGAAGCCTTCGATTACATATATGAAGAAGGTTTGTCTGGATCGTTATCAGCAGTTTGGTACTGCCGGAAATGCTAGCAAGATTAAGCAAGTGTCTCTGGATGAATTTGCGGCTAAGTATGCTAAAGGTGAGTTGAATGCGGTAACGAAGAAGACTGTAACCGCTTGATTTCTTACAACTTTGAGTACTTTCCTCGCTGAGGAAGTCTTGATAAGTTTTCTGGGTAGCTGTTGAAGTTGCCCAGTTTTTTTATCGCTTTACTTTTTTATAAATATTATTAAAAAAGTCAAGAACTTGATCTATCTAACTTAGTTTACTAATTTTCCAATTCTGTGGGGAATTAATTTGCCTCCATATTAGTTAGAGAGTTAGGAGAAAGGGAGCCGCTTCTGAGC
>CADCTM010000698.1 GCA_902805485.1 uncultured Coleofasciculus sp.
TATTCATAAAGTCGAATGATGTTGTGCTAATTCTGGCTAAGATTTGAAAAGAATTGATTGCACGACTGAAATAAACCACAAGGCACTCTATGACATATAATCCCTCTCTTCGTGAAGAACCTCGTAGCCAACGAGCAGCAGTCATCCCTCTGAAGCAAGAATCTTCAATCCTGGACTGGCTGGAAAGCACAGGTCGCTTGCTGGCACGCGATGTTCAAGAGGTCAGTTACCGCGAGGCGGATGGCGAAGAACTCAACGATCTGATGGCAGGGGAAGATAACAGTTTTGATATTGACGACGATGATGATGAGTTGGAACTAGAGGATTAAACGAGCCTGGTTTGCTGAAAGCCTGGTGTTTTTTCCGAATCTTGACAGGAAGCGCGTGTTGATAGTGTGTGTGGAGTGAAGTGAGAGTTTCGTGGACGCTAAGTTATTTTCAACTCAAACGTTAAATCTTTCTGGGACACGGCTATTTGTACTGTTAACGATGGGGCTAGGTGCCTTTGCCCTTATCTCAGATGAAATAGCAGGACGAGCCTTGACCCAAGTGTTTTCCTTAACACTACCGTTCTGGTTTTGTGCCCTAGCAGTGGCGGGTCTTGGTTTCTGGGCAGTGCCATTGCTGCGTGCGCTCAAAGCGGGTCAGGTCATTCGCGAAGATGGTCCCAAATCGCATCTGAAGAAAGCTGGCACCCCAACTATGGGCGGCATTTTCTTTCTGCCGATCGCGCTTCTGGTGGCACTGATCTGGTCTGGTTTTGCTCCATCAGTCGTGGCAGTTTCCGCTTTGACCATTGCGTATGGGGCGATCGGCTGGATTGACGATTGGCAGATTATTCGAGGCTGTTCTAACAAAGGCATTACGCCTCGGATGAAGCTCCTGCTACAGGTAAGCGTTGGAGCTGCCTTCTGCCTCTGGCTCGCTTTGACACAGCCCGCAAGCATTACAACCATAGCGCTTCCCTTTGGTCTTATGCTGCCTCTGGGAGTGACTTTTTGGCTGCTAGCCGTCTTTGTGCTAGCTGCGGAAAGCAATGCCACTAATTTAACCGATGGGGTTGATGGGTTAGCGGGTGGTACGGTGGCGATCGCGCTCTTAGGTTTGGGTGCGCTTGTAGCGCCAACAGCACCAGAGCTAATGCTCTTTTGTGCCGCTCTCAGCGGTAGCTGCCTGGGCTTTTTACTGCACAACCGTAACCCAGCACGTGTTTTCATGGGCAACACAGGCTCGACAGCGTTGGGGGGTGCCCTTGCTGGCGTTGCGCTAATGACGAATAGTTTGTTTGCGTTGCTCATCCTCAGCGGTCTGTTTTTGATTGAGACGCTTTCGGTGATGCTCCAGGTTGGTTACTACAAAGCAACCAAGGGTTCGGATGGCATCGGTAAGCGCTTCTTTAAGATGTCGCCCTATCACAATCATCTGGAGCTTTCAGGCTGGTCTGAAACACGCATTGTAGCTGCCTTTTACGTCATTGCTGGGCTGCTGTCCTTTGTAACGTTGGCAGTTTGTTAAGCCTTTGCTGCGGAACAAAGCGATCGTTTGATGTCTTTTGCAGCCAGGGCACAGAGTCTTGCTCTTCGTGCCCTGAGCCAGTCGCCACAAAAGAAATCACTTTGCGCTGGTGTGATGCAGGCGAGATCTGTTATTATGATGTTCCATCACCTGGAGAGGTGGCTGAGTGGTCGAAAGCGGCAGATTGCTAATCTGTTGTATGGCAGGTAACTCCATACCGAGGGTTCGAATCCCTCCCTCTCCGTCCCAAAACTCAACTCAATGCCCTCGCTAAAACTGTAGCGGGGGCACTTAGTTTGTTTGCACCCCCAAGCCATTCTCAAAGAGAATTTCCCTGCTTCCAGCCTCAAAAATGGGAGCGAAGGCAAAAGTTTTAACATAGAAAGCAACAAAGCGTAACCAGTCTATCTATCGATAGGCAGAAGATCAGCTTAAAATCAAATCTATTCAATTTGTGAATCTGCTTTCGATATTAAGCAGAGGAGTTAAACACCCAGATGACTAAACGCAGGATATTCAGTAATTTAAAACCCCGTTTTGCGATCGCCTTAGCCGCCACCACCATCGCAACAGGCTTTCTGACAGCCGCATGTCAAAACACTGCCAGTAGCGGCGGCACGAGTGGGGGCGGGGGAGATGCAAACACCGTTAAAATAGCATCCAGCTTACCTATGACCGGCAGTGCCCTGGGACAAACCCAAACCATTGTCAACGGCATCAAGCAAGTCCTAGAGGAAAACAAAAACGCCGCCTGTGATGGCAAAATAAAAATCGAATACGAATCCTACGACGACGCCACTGCTTCGGCTGGGAAATGGGAACCCGCCCAAGTTACATCAAACGCCAATAAAGCCGTCGCCGATAAAAACGTCGTTGCCGTAATTGGTCATTTCAACTCCGGTGCGGCAAAACTCTCCATTCCCATCCTCAACCAAGCCAACTTGGTAATGGTTAGCCCGGCAAACACCTATCCTGGTTTAACCAAACCAGGCAAAGGGGAACCAGGTGAACCAGAAAAGTATTACCCCAACAAAACACGCAACTACGTCCGTGTTGTTCCTGCCGACGACCTTCAAGGCGTTGCTGGAGCGAAGTGGGCAAAATCTCTAGGTGCGAAAAAAGTCTATATCCTTAACGATCAAGAACTTTATGGCAAAGGACTTGCAGATATCTTTGAAGCAACTGCCAAAAAAGAAGGACTGGAAGTTTTAGGAAAAGAAGGAATTAACCCCAAAGCCCCAGACTATCGAGCCTTAATGAATAGAATTAAAGGACTCAACCCAGACTTAATTTACTTTGGCGGCATCACCCAGAACAACGGCGGACAATTAGTCAAGGATATGCGGAACGTTGGCATGACTGCCGATAAAGTCAAGTTCATGGGACCTGATGGCACCTTTGAAAAAGCAATCATCGATGCTGCGGGTAAAGATGCCGAAGGTATTTATGCCACATTTGGTGGCATCCCACCCCAAGAACTCACCGGCGAGGGGAAAACCTGGTATGAAAGCTACAAGAAAAAATTCAACACTGAACCGGAAGCTTACGCCGCATACGGCTACGAATCTGCCAAAGTCGTTGTTAATGCCATTAATAAAGCCTGCAAAAATGACCGTGCCGCCGTTCGGGATGCCGTCTTGGCGACAAAAGACTTTAAAGGCGTACTCGGTACATGGAGCTTTGACGCCAATGGCGACACCAGCTTAACAACATTGTCCGGCAACACCGTCAAAAACGGCAAGTGGGAGTTCGTACAAGCATTAAAGGCTGAGTAAAACTTTTCAAAAGCTAAATCAAAGTTAGTAGTTAGTTGGGCTAAAGTGCCACTATCTACCAGAACAACCAAGAAGCTTTCAGCCACCTTGCTTTTAGCAAGGTGGCTGAAAGCGTTAATCCGTTCGGGGAAGGGTCAGCTTTTAAAGGGAAACCAAATCAAGCTACCTCAGTTGGGATGGCTCGAATATGTCAAATCACGAGAAATCCCAGACGGGTTTGTTATTAAGCAAGCTCGAATTGTCCGTAAGGCATCTGGGTACTTTGTGATGATGTCACTCGAATGTGATGTATCTGTTCCTGATGTAATGCCTCATGGTCATCCCGTTGGGATTGACTTGGGGCTGGATAAGTTTGTCGCAAACTCTGACGGACTTGTGGTTGACAGACCTCGATTCTTAAGTTCACTGCACCGCAAGATTAAATGCTGCAATGCACAACGCATCGAGATGTAGCAGCAGCACAAATTGTCCGCAATCGTGGGATATCTGGGGTGGGACGCATCCTGGATATAAAAGAAAATGCCTGTGGAGACGGTCTGACGGGGACTGGAAACAGTCTAGTTAAGAGTCGAAGAGACAGGAAAAAAGGTCACGAGGCATCTATATGAGAGTGTCTCGTAACATATGAATGAGAATCCCCTCATCTTCTGATAGGGGAGTACGTCAATAACTGCGAATAAATTCGTGCTTGCTTTGCTCGTATCCAATCAGACAAAATCTGTTTGCCTAGCCGTATAATCTAACCCAATCCCAAAATTATTGCCCAGTCCCATGAAACAATGGCGTAAGCCCCTGCTCTACTGCGTTTTTATCTATATAGTTTTATTAATCGGTCCAATTGCTGGGTTTGACTTGCCGCGAATTCTTAAAGAAGTTGCTGGCAACCCAGAACTTCTGATTCAACAAATCTTAGTTGGTCTGGTCAATGGCGCAATTATTGCAATTATTGCCTTGGGTTACACCCTGGTTTATGGAATTATTGAGCTGATTAATTTTGCTCACGGGGACTTGTATATGTTGGGCGCCTTTGGGGCGCTGACAATTATGGGTGCTTTTGGAATTCAGGACGGTGCGCCTTTGGCTGTGGCAATCCCCGCGATGTTAGTATCACTACTGATCGCTACAGCGCTTTGTGCAGGTTTAAATGTTATTACCGAAAAATATGCTTACCGACCGTTACGGAATGCGCCCCGATTAGCGCCATTGATTAGTGCGATCGGCGTTTCCTTTATTTTCCAAAATATTGGCTTGTTTTGGGGTGGATTAAAAGCCTTTTTTCCGATTATGGGCGGTAACTCGGCGGCACCGAAAAGCTTTCCTGACCTCTTACCGCGAATTAATATCCTAAAAGCTTTAGGCATTCAGAGCAATATTAACTTCACAACGAAAGACTTGATTGTGTTGGTAGTTGCTGTTGTCTTGATGGTGAGTTTACACCTATTTGTCCAAAAAACCCGTTTGGGTAAGGCGATGCGAGCAACCGCTCAAAACCGGGATGCGGCTTTAATTATGGGCATTGATGTCGATAAAATTATCGCTCTAACGTTCCTAATTGGCGGCGCACTGGCAGGCGCTGCTGGGTTGTTGGTGGGACTATACAACAACACCATTGTCTTTACCATGGGCTTTACAGCAGGCTTACGAGCCTTTACCGCTGCTGTTCTGGGGGGAATTGGCAACATCATCGGGGCAATGCTGGGGGGAGTGTTAATCGGGTTACTGTCTAGCTTGAGTGACCAATACCTTTCTAGTCGTTGGACGGATGCCTGGGTGTTTGCGGTGTTGGTAATTATTTTGGCATTTCGCCCCGGTGGTTTGCTGGGTGAGAATGTGCAGGAAAAGGTTTGAATTAGCCATTAGTCATTAGTCAATAGATAAAAGAAAGACAACTGAGGAAAGGCAAAGGGCAAATGACGAAGGGGCAGGTAATTAAGGAAATCAAGTCAAGTTGGGTATTGGGTGCGATCGCCTCTTTAACTGTTATCCTATTTGGCGGTTGGAGCGGTACAGTGATTGGGTGGCTATTGGGGACAGCGCTGGGGTTTGTCGCTTGTCAAGGAAAGCGAATCCCGACTCCTCAAATTGGTGCAAGAATTGGTGCGAATGCTGGATTAATATTAGGAATCTGGCTTTTTGTCGCTAGTATTCTTGAAGGATTTGTTGTTCGACCGCTTTCTGGGCAATCGTCTCGCTCTATCGTTGAAATCTTGCAATTTGGGTTCAGAGCTTTATTTGTCACAACTGTAGTCGCTGCGCTAATTGCTGCATTGCAAGCCTTACCAAGTCCTCGACGACAACAAGCCACACTGGTAACTCTGGCGTTTATTTTAATTATTTTTCCCTTTGTCGATCAAGTGGCGAGGACGAGCTGGATTGCCACAGCGATCGAAATTTTAATTTATGTAATTTTAGCTCTGGGCTTGAATATTCCCGTTGGTTTTGCGGGCTTATTGGATTTGGGTTATGCCGCATTTTTTGCGATCGGCGCTTATACAACGGGTTTATTGTCCTCATCACAGCTTGGCATTGAGTGGAATTTTTGGCTAGTACTGCCTATTGCCGCCGTTGTTGCCGCCCTCGCGGGTGTGTTGTTGGGGACACCGACTTTACGGTTACGAGGGGATTATTTAGCGATCGTGACTTTGGGATTTGGGGAAATTGTCCCGGTTATCTTTCGTAATTTAACAGAAGTTCGGGTTGATGAGCCAATCTCAAAGCTTTTCGGCAGTGTCTTTGGGCATCCCGAATGGGGTATTTGTTTGCTGGGATGTCCTAAACCTTTTAACATTACCAATGGTGAAGCCGGAATTAACCCAATTGGTCGTCCATCTTTGCCAATTATCGGCACTTTTGAATCCAGTAACTATCTGCCTTGGTACTACCTAATCCTAATTTTGGTTGTATTTTCCTACTTTATGATTGATCGCCTCCGCAATTCTCGATTGGGGCGTGCTTGGGCGGCAATTCGGGAAGATGAACTGGCAGCAAGTGCGATGGGTATTAACTTAGTTAAGACAAAGTTACTGGCTTTTGCAATGGGGGCAACTTTTTCCGGATTTGGAGGTGCTTTTTACGCCGCTTATATTAGTGCAATTTTCCCGACGGTGTTTGATTTTTCCGTTTCCGTAATCATCCTGTGCATGGTAATTTTGGGCGGTTTGGGCAATATGACTGGGGTGATTTTAGGGGCGATTATTATTATGGCAGCAGACCGATTGTATCTGCCCCAATTGGCGAAAGTTTTGAAGGATTTCCTTAATACCTCGATATTGCCGAACGTTTCTAATCCCCAGATTCAGGACTTTATTGCCACGAGTCTTGATCCGCTTCAGATGCGCTTGTTTTTATTTGGTTTAACTTTGGTAATTATGATGATTGTTCGTCCAGAAGGATTGGTTCCGGATGCGATGCATCAAGCTGAACTTCATGAAGAGGCAAGTAATCAGTCGTTGGCGGATGCAAGGAGTCAGTAGAGTGATTGCGAAGGGCGAATTCAAGGAAACGAACCACAGATGAACACAGAGGAATTTTTTGGTTGTAAACAGACTAATGTAAGGAGTCGGTGATGGCACTTTTGGAAGCACGTCAACTTACAATGCGGTTCGGGGGATTGACGGCGGTTAAGCAGGTTGATTTTGTTTTAGATAATGGCATAATTGCCAGTCTGATTGGCCCTAATGGTGCGGGGAAGACGACTTTTTTTAATATGCTGACGGGCATTTATGTGCCGACTTCTGGAATGTTGCGCTTGGATAACCGAGATATTACGGGAGCGCGTCCTGATAAGTTGACGAGTTTAGGTATTGCACGGACGTTTCAAAATATCCGCTTGTTTAATAATATGACAGTGTTGGAAAACATTTTAGTCGGTCGGCATTGCCGCTTGCATACAGGTTTGGTGGGGGCTTTACTGCGTCCGCCATCGGTGATTCAAGAGGAACGAAAAGCGAGGCAAAAAGCGTTAAATTTGTTGGACTTTGTGAGCTTAGGTGCATCAAAAGCGAATGAGTTGGCGAAAAACCTTTCCTATGGTGATCAACGACGGTTAGAAATTGCACGGGCGTTGGCATCTGAACCGAAGATACTATTATTGGATGAACCAACGGCAGGGATGAATCCGAATGAAACGGCAGATTTGACTCGTTTTATTCACCGAATTCGAGATGAGTTGAATTTGAGTATTTTGCTGATTGAGCATGATATGAAGGTGGTGATGGGAATTAGCGATCGCGTTAGTGTAATGGAATATGGCTCGAAAATTGCCGAAGGAACTCCCGTTGAGGTTCGCGCTGATCCCCGTGTGATTGAGGCATATTTGGGCAAGGAAGACGCTGAGGAAACAATTAATAGCTAATCGCTAAAATTTAGGGTAATTAGCAATTAATAATTATGCTTGAAATTAAAGACCTTCATACTTATTACGGCAATATTCACGCCCTCAAAGGCATTTCTCTGCAAGTTGAGCAAGGGGAAGTTGTTAGTTTAATTGGGAGTAATGGTGCTGGTAAAACCACGACTCTCCGCACGATTCAAGGACTGATCCGACCCCGTGAAGGCAAAATCATGTTTGAAGGGGGTCTCCTTAATACATTATCAGCACAAGCGATTGTCCGTTTAGGGATTTCCCAAAGTCCTGAAGGTCGTTTGATTTTCCCTCGGATGACGGTACAAGAAAATCTGGAGATGGGGGCTTTTTCTCGTAATGATACTCTTGGCATTAAATCTGACACAGAACGAGTTTTGAATCTGTTTCCCCGGTTAAGAGAACGACTCAATCAAAAAGGGGGAACGATGAGTGGTGGCGAACAACAAATGTTAGCAATTGGTCGTGCGATGATGTCGCGCCCTCGTTTGTTATTATTAGATGAGCCAAGTATGGGTTTAGCACCGATATTAGTAACTCAAATCTTTTCGATTATTCGGGAAATTAATGAGCAGGGAACAACAGTTTTATTAGTTGAACAAAATGCTCGGATGGCTTTAACAGTCGCCAATCGTGGTTATGTTTTGCAAACTGGTGAAATTGTCCTTGCAGGTACAGCTAAAGATTTGCAGACTAATGAAACGGTTCGTAAGGCTTATTTGGGTGAAAGTTAAATTAGCAAAATTTTCGGGGCGCATAGCCGTGCGCCCTTAGGCACAGATATCATGATAGTTCATGTATTAAAGCACTTCTACAATCAGTCGCATATTACCGAGAGAAGAGATTATAGCAACATCTTTCTTTGACTCAACTTCAACTTTTTCGCCACTATGTAAAATCAGATCTCTTCCTCCAATTGTGAGCCAAGCGATGCCTGACAAAACTTGAAGCTCTTGATAGGCATGAGGAATCCGAAATACTTCACCGTTTCCCAGGGTAAAGCGACGGGGCATTACTTGAGAATTAGCCTTAACTTTTTTGGAGTAAGAGCCTACTAAAGTTAATAGTGTTGATAAGGGAAAAAGCAGGATCAATGCATTACTTGTAACTAAACGCATCAGGAAAAACCTCTATTTAATTTAGGTTATGT
>CADCTM010000699.1 GCA_902805485.1 uncultured Coleofasciculus sp.
TCTTGGTCTTCCACCAAACTTGCCAGCGCAAAATCTGCCAACCCCGACTGACGCCTCCCCAAAACCTCACCGGGACCCCGAAAACGCATATCCATCTCCGAGATGAAAAAGCCATCCTGCGACTGTTCCAATACACTTAAACGTTGCTTTGCTGTATCCGTTTTAGAAGTACTCATTAACAAGCAGAAAGATTGAGCAGAACCCCGACCAACACGACCTCGTAATTGATGCAATTGAGATAACCCAAAACGTTCGGCATTTTCAATCATCATTACTGTTGCATTGGGAACATCAACACCAACTTCAATTACTGTTGTTGACACAATTATTTGCGTTTGGTTATCCCGAAAAGCACTCAACGCCTCATCTTTTTCGGCTGAACTCATGCGACCATGAAGTAATCCAACTTTAAATTCTGGAAAAATACTTTCAGAAAGTCGTTGATGTTCTTCAACCGCCGAGCGCACATCTAACTTTTCTGATTCTTCAATTAGCGGCAATACAATATAAACTTGGCGTCCTTGGGCAATTTCTCGGCGGATCAAATCATAAGCTTGGGTGCGTTCTTTTCCCGATAATACTGTTGTGTGAATCTGCTGGCGACCTGGTGGTAATTCATCAATCTGACTCACATCTAAATCCCCATGTAATGTTAGCGCTAATGTCCGGGGAATAGGCGTTGCCGTCATCGTCAACACATGGGGAGATTGACCTTTTTGCTGTAATCTTGCTCGTTGTTGTACGCCAAATCGATGCTGTTCATCAATTACCACTAAACCCAATCTTTGAAAGTTCACAGGGTCTTGAATTAAGGCATGAGTACCAACTAAAAGTGGTAATTCTCCTGTTTCCAACTGTGCATGAATTTCACGGCGCTTCTTTGCCGTTGTAGAACCAGTTAACAGTTCTACTGGTAAATGTAGCAAGTTGAACCAACCGACTAACTTCCGATAATGCTGTTCTGCCAAAACTTCAGTCGGTGCCATTAATGCACCTTGATAACCAGATTGAATTGCTGCTAAAATTGCCAGGACCGCAACAACAGTTTTACCCGAACCAACATCCCCTTGCACCAAACGATTCATCGGTGTGGAAGACTGCAAATCGTTGAGAATATCGTTAATAACTCGGTTTTGAGCGCCTGTAAGTTTAAATGGCAAAATCTGATTAAATTGGTCAATTAATTTTCCAGTTGGCGCTAAAATAGCACTATTTTGTATTTGCCGCCGTTGGAGAAATCCTAACTGTAAATAGAAAAATTCATCAAAAACTAATCGGCGTCGGGCGGCGGCTAAAGTGTCACTATCTTTAGGAAAATGAATATTAGCGATCGCATCTTTTACTCCCATCAACCCATACTGTTCTCTAATTACGCGCGGCAAAGGTTCTTTGAGGTGAGACGCATAGGGAATTGCCGCAATAACCGCTTGTCTTACCAAGTCTGCTGGCACACCCTCAGTTAAGGGATAAACTGGCAAAACTCGACCAATTTTCATTGATTCAATACTCCCACCCGAACCATCTAAAACCTCAATTTCTGGGTTTTCTAGA
>CADCTM010000700.1 GCA_902805485.1 uncultured Coleofasciculus sp.
TACAATAACTGAGGTGGACTATAGTTAGCGGAGAACTTTAAACTTCCAGCCAAGATTCCAAGCCCTACTCCAATTCCCAATGCGATTGCCGTTGCGGTTAACGTCAAAGCTTTTTTCCTGGTAACCATTTTAGTTGTCGCCAATAAAGTAGCTCCAACCACAATTTCTAGAAAGGAATCAAATATCGCGATCGTCCAATCGTCTTCGGGGGATGCTGTGTTAAATCTTGCAGATCCATAGAGACCTGTCTTTGCAAGAATTGCAAAGGTATCTACCATACCCTTCAAGTTGATTGAAACTAACACCAGAGCAATTAGAGCAGCCAGAATTGCAATAGCTGCTGAATTTTCTTTAGAAAAAAATCTGATTACGGGACCTCTTTCAGCAGGCTTAGTTCTTGTTAGAATCGTCTGCATTATTAAGGCTCCTGACAGAATCGCCGTTACTCCCAAGACTGTCACCAGAATCTCAGCATACAGGAGGGAACCTAAGTCGCTAGTTGTCTGGTATGCATATGGCAACATTTTTGGGTATGCATTTAACAACATTTTTGCTCTGTCTACCATAGGTACAGTCATAGCGAATAAGCTGACTGCCGCGATCGCTATGCTGATTCCTGCGAACAGAAGCAGCCGGGACGATCGCATTCCGCTTCTGGCATGGCTGAAATTAGCATTTCTAAGGATGGCATTACTGAAGTCTGCGCCTTGAATATCTGCACCACTGAAGTTTGCGCCGATGAGTTCCTGCCCCTTAAACGATCGCCCTCGTAGATTTTGGTTGGAGAAGTCTTGAGAGCTGAAATTAGGAAATTGAGCCATTTGTCAATTCAGTTGAAGATATCGGTTTACCTTGATAACTCAGGTCAAATGAGTACAACACCCCACTCTTCCATTCCTCTATGATGAAGTTCATCGCATCTTACTTGTGAGCGATCGCTTTACACTAAATCACTGGGTCGATGCAGGCTTTCACAGAAGAACTTGCTAGAGAGCGATCGCCTTATCCTGTTGCGTGACGATGCAAATACGCAAGTCGTTGTGCGTGAATCTCCGAAAGTCGATTGAACGCTTCTTCTGTGTACCTTGTAGCTTCTCGCTCAATGGCTGACCACACTAGCTTGAGTGCTTTCGAGTCGCGGCAGGCGCGAATTAAGGTGCAGCAAGCGGCTACCCATTGCTCTAGCTGACGATAACTGATGAAGTAGCCGCCAATGCCTTGAATATGCACCCAAAGTACGTGCTTCCACTTTTCCCAACGCCAAACTCTGCTTAGGTCAGTTTTTAGATATTTGGCGAGTTGTTTGCGGGTGATCACAAAGGTTTCAGGATTGATGCGACGGCGCAGAATGTTCATGGCTGTTGTGGAGTAGGTGCAATCTGGTTTGATGCCGTTTCTCGCTTTGGTTGCGATAGTTACGATCCCCCCAACCCCCCTTTTTAAGGGGGGCTAGGGGGGATCTAATCGTCTGGTTTATCTGGCATTACGTCAAAAACAACTTCAAAAGGTACGCTGGGCATTAGTTGCTTGAGGATTCGCAGATGCTCCTC
>CADCTM010000701.1 GCA_902805485.1 uncultured Coleofasciculus sp.
GCAACTAATATCTGAATGCATATAGATGGGAGTTCCTCAAAATTAAATCCCTGCTCTTGGTAGGCCACACTCAGCAGGCTAATCATGTCAGTTCCGGGTTGCCGACGCCGTTGTTCAACCAGTTGCCTGATTAGTGCACAAAACTGTGCGGCTGCCTTGTCTGCCTTGCGTGCCAATTCTTCCATTTCAATAGTTGAGCCGCCCGCTGCGCCAAAAAATGTGCCTATATCCCTTGCCCATCCGAGCATATTCGCTCTGTCGGTTTCTGGGACGCCAAATATCTCAGTAATAATGATCCCTGGTAGTGGTATCGCCAAATCCGATACAACATCCATGCGGCCGTGATTTTGAACGTTATCCAACAATCGATCCGTGGTGTTCTCGATAATAGAGCGCCAGCTTTCTATCGCACGAGTTGTAAATCCCGGCTGGGCTAACTTCCGCAGTCGGGTGTGCTCGGGTGGATCTTTCTCACCCATCCAGTTTGATGTCAGATCAAGGAAATTCTGAATCTCTTTGACATCCAAAGAACCTAACTGATTCATCTGCAACGGTGTGCGGTCTGAACTCAAACGCTCATCCCGTAGAGCCGCCTCAACATCTCTATAGCGTGTCAAAATCCAGTAGCCTCCAGACTCACAATAGTGAACGGGGTCTTCTGAACGCATCCGTTTGAAGAGTGGATAGGAATTGACCACAGCTTCGGGTGCAAAAAGATCGTAGGTGGGCTGGTTGGCGAATGCTGACATATTTTTGTGTTGTGAATTCATTTGCAAAGATGATGGTATCACTTAATACAAGCGTCGAACTTTACCGGTAGCGAATCGAACCCTTTCAAGAGCAGATTTGAATGTTTTGTGGGAATAGCTTGTTTATCCGGATCGAAGCTGAGATTCGGTAGTCTTCTAAGTAATGTGGTCAAGCAAATAGTTAACTCCATGCGAGCTATAGCGGCTCCCAGACAAAAGTGAATGCCTGAACTAAACCCAAGGTGTTCGTTGGGCGTGCGTGTAATATCGAAAACCTCCGGTGACTCAAACTTCTCGGGGTCATGATTGGCCGCCCCAAGCCCCAGTGCGATGACGCTACCCGCCGTAATCTCCTTACCGCCAATCGTCAGGTCTTGTTTGGCAATCCGAAAGAAAAAAGGAACCGAGGTATCGAAACGGATCATTTCTTCGACAGCGCTATTGATCAGAGAAGGATTTTTTTTCAGTTTTTGCAGTTGGTCCGGATGACACAGCAGTGCATTCACCCCATTGGCAATCTGGTCTGTGGTGGTCAACAGACCTGCACTTAAGATCTGATTGCATACAGATGGGAGTTCCTCAAAATTAAATCCCTGCTCTTGGTAGGCCACACTCAGCAGGCTAATCATGTCAGTTCCGGGTTGCCGACGCCGTTGTTCAACCAATTGCCTGATTAGTGCAGAAAACTGTACGGCTGCCTTGTCTGCCTTGCGTGCCAATTCTTCAATATCAATAGTTGAGCCGCCCGCTGCGCCAAATATTTGGGCTATATCCATTGCCCATTCCAGCAGGTTCCCTCT
>CADCTM010000702.1 GCA_902805485.1 uncultured Coleofasciculus sp.
CCGATTTCCTAAACGTCCGCGATTTTTTCCTGCAATAATAATCATCCTAAATAAACAGTTATTTTGAATTTATGAGATAAACTTTTTTTTCATCTGAACCCGTCTCCCCTGATGGGAAGCGATCGCTGTGTCAGGTCATTTTAAATCATTTTTCTCCATTTTTATTAAACTTTTTCACAATAGTTCTCGAACAGCCGACTCTACCCTCCGTCCAACCGCTTCCCAGGAGTATTCCGACCGGACCAGTTCATAGGCACAATTAGCAAGTTTTTCTCCCAAAGCCGGATCTGACCACAGCTGGCACACCCCCTCGATTATCGCTTCAATCTCGTCCCTGATGAGTAGATGTTCCCCATCTTTGACTTTCAATCCCTCAGCGCCCTTGGCTGTACTAACCACAGGACAACCAGCAGCAAAGGCTTCTAGGATTTTCAGGCGAGTCCCACCACCATGATGTAACGGGACAGCCATCATGCTGGCCTCCGCCAGATAAGGTCGAACATCTGCGACTTCACCAGTGACGATAATTCCCGAATCACGTTGAGCAGCTTCTTTCATCCGTTGAGTCGGGTAACGCCCCACCAACAACAGACGGCAATCTGGGTAAACTTGCCGCAGTCGAGGATAAATTTGGTCGATAAGTAACTCAGCTGCCACGGCATTAGGTGAGTATGAATATAGACCAAGATATAGTAAATACCGCTGTTTTTGCTCCCATCCCTCGGGCAGAGTGCATTGACCCAAGTGCAAGCCGTCATAGTGTGCTACATCAATCCCATTGGGAATCACCCGCGTGTGTGATACTCGTCCGTACAAATCCTGTAGTAGTTTGTCATCAACATCACTGCACATCCAGGCTTGGTTTGCTTGGCAAAGCAAGTCGCGCTCGATTGACTTGATTCGGGAAAGCTCAATCTTCTCTTGAATCGTTAACTTTCGGTTCCCAATTAAACAACCTGCCGAATAAAATTCCTCCAGCCAAATTCCATTCACGTTATGCTGATCTAAGATCAAGCGACATCCATAACACTTGACCACAGGCAGGTAGCGATACGCCCTCATGTCTGTAACCACCAAATCGGGCTGAAATTCTGCAAGGACTTCCTTTAACTGTTGGGCAGCAACCTTGGTATACAACCAATTTACACGACGAGATCCACGGGGGTGCAGCCACCAAAACCGAAGTTCCAAATTTTCCCAGAGTGAACGCTGTGCCTCAGCTAGATTGTAATGATGCCATAGGTCAACACCAGGCATAATTTGGCAATTAGGCTTCCCCTGAAAAACGGAAAAAACACTAACACAGCCAAACTTCCTCATCATGTTTATGTTTTGCCAGTTACGTAAAGATCCCCCACTCAAGGGTGGGTAAGACTCATTAAAGGAGATGATGAAGAGAGTACGGACTGAGGGAATGGTCACTGGTGTGTCTCCTTTTCAGGTATCACGCCGACCATTTGCATATATGAGGAGTCAAACAGGAAACTCGGGGCGCTGGCAGCGTATAGCAACGCGGCAGTTTTCGCAATTCTTGGCAGAGCTGAGACA
>CADCTM010000703.1 GCA_902805485.1 uncultured Coleofasciculus sp.
GGCAAGAAAAATCTTATTCATTGGTCATTATTCATTATTCACAGCCAATAACTCAGACGCTTGCATTGCATCGCTACCGCTATCCGTTACATCCGCTACATTGCAGCCGCTGTCTCGACGCCTGATTGTGGCTGATCAACGAATAATTATTAAACATGAGCGCGACTATACCAGCGTAGCAAGATGCGTGCCAAGCGTTGAGGATTGTGCCGTACTAAATTAGTGTATTCATCTTCATCCATCACATTCGTCAGGACAATGCGACGCCCCGATTTAGCAACCGCTTCTCGGTCAAGAAAAACAGGATAAGAATTCTCTTGAGCGTAGTTAATTAAAGACTGTGCCGAGGGGACTTTTCGGTGTACTAATACAGCATTAAACAGTTTTTTGCCACAAGCTTCATCAATGGCTCGGATGTGGTCGGAGACGGTGTAACCTTGAGTTTCACCAGGCTGAGTCATGATGTTACAAACATAAATACGGGGAATTGTGCGAGAAGCGATCGCCTCGGCAATTTCTGGCACTAATAAGTTGGGAATGATGCTGGTATACAGGCTACCTGGACCAATAATAATGTAATCAGCTTCTTGAATTGCCTTGAGCGCGGCGGGTAAAGCGGGGGGATTGGCGGGAGTACAACCAATTTTGACGATTTTACCGTTCGCTTCAGTAATGTTAGATTCTCCTTCAATACGCCGCCCATCAGTTAATTCTGCCCAGAGGCGAACATCACTTAGGGTTGCCGGAAGTACCCGTCCTCGTACAGCTAAGACTTGTGAACTAGCGGCAATCGCTTGTTCTAAATCTCCTGTAATCTCACTCATTGCCGTCAGGAACAAATTACCAAAACTGTGACCGACTAAACCATTACCCGCCTGGAAACGGTATTGAAATAGTTCCGTTAACAGCTTCTCCTGGTCTGCCAGTGCCGCCAAACAGTTACGAATATCACCCGGTGGCAGCATCCCAAACTCTTCTCTCAGGCGTCCACTAGAACCACCATCATCCGCCACAGTCACAATTGCCGTGATATTCGCGCTGTAAACTTTAAGTCCCCGAAGTAATGTAGAAAGACCTGTACCGCCGCCAACAACAACCATTTTCGGTCCCCGGTTCAGGCGGCGGTGATCCATGAGAACATCAACGAGTTCTTGATTGCCGTTGGGTTTTAAGACTTCAGTAATTGAACTCACAGTTCGAGTTTGCCCCCAAAAAATCAAGACCAAACCGCAACTAATCGCGATCGGACCGGATACATAACTAGGGATAATATTTGCGATCCTTTCCAGAACTCGCTGTGTGACATCAATAAAGTAAAAAATAGGCGTCAACTTTGCCCAAATCGCCAACCCCAAGCTTGTTAGGAGTACACCACTGGCACTAATGAGCAACCAACGTTTTATTAACAATCCAGGGGCTAACCACTTAAACCAACTGTTGACCCGCTGGGGCGTCCGACCTCTTGATTCATGTCGCAGGGTGCGTAGAACTTTTTTGAGGAAACTGATTGAGGGCATCGCAGGTATAAGTCTGGGGAACACTAGAGACTGGATCGACTTTAACCAGGCACGAGAGAAATCATAAAGAGTTTTCGACTCAATTTGACGGTTCGTGCGTTGTTAAAGCTGCCATATTACTTAATTAGCGGTGAGCGAGTGCCCACCAGGATACATTCAGAAAATTAAACCCGAATGTGATAAATAAGACATCTACAGCTCAACAGTTATGATAAAAGCCCGCGAGGAGGCGGCTGGACGTTTAGGGTTCGTCCGTTGTCTCCACTCAGGGACGTTAGATTAGACAGGCATTGCCCACACGTTAAGCAGATGGAAAAGCGAATTTTGGGACTCGATCCAGGTCTGGCAATCTTGGGTTTTGGGGCAATTCTCTGCCAAACGGCAGAAACACTTGCTGTGCCAGCAGCAAGTTGTACCAGCTTACCCATACAACCCGTACTTGAGCCAGTAAGGTTGTTGGATTTTGGTGTCATTCAGACACCCGCTCATTCTGAACTTGGTTCGCGACTGTGTACGATTTATGACGACTTGCATACCCTGATGGAACAGTGTCAACCTGACCTCGTGGCGATTGAGAAGCTTTTTTTCTACCGAATGAGTAGCACCATAACTGTAGCTCAGGCCCGAGGCGTCCTGATGTTAGTGCTAGCACAGCATAATCTTCCCATGATTGAGTTTACACCCGCTCAAATTAAGCAGGCGTTGACCGGTTATGGAAATGCCGATAAATATGATGTACAACTAGCGGTGGCACGGGAGTTGAGTTTAGAGTCCATTCCTAAACCTGATGATGCAGCAGATGCGTTGGCGGTGGCTTTAACCGCCTGGTTTCATGAATCGTAGCCGCTTCCAACCCGGAACTCTTAGGTAACAATAAAAATAGGCTGATTTAAGCGATCGCCTGATCATTTCTTGCTCGGCCTTAAACGCACAACGATAAGCCTGGGCCGTAAATGATTACAAAAGAAACATACCCGAAAACTTTACGTCAAAAATGTTGTCGGGTCATCTGTCCGAACGACAACTTACATTTTGAGTGTCATGAGACCTGAGCGCTTGTTATTGTGTGCGGCTTCCCTTTGTTTACTGAGTACGCCGACTTTGAGCAGTCTTGCTGTTCCGAGTACGTTTGCGATCGCTCAAAGTGATGAGCAAACTAGCATTAATGTCTATCGCGCGGCAAGCCCAGCGGTAGTAACCATCAGTACCAGTAGAAGTTCCGGTTCTGGCAGTATTGTCAGCCCAGAAGGACTGGTTTTAACGAATAATCATGTTGTTCGAGGCATTACAGGCGGTGTGGTAAGTATCCGTACAACCACAGGGCGCTATACCGGACAGGTGATTGCGACTGATCCGACAAATGATTTGGCACTAATACGCCTCAGTACAACTGACCGTTTGCCAACCATACGTTTATCCGATGCCCAAAGTATCCAAGTCGGTCAGCGCGTTTTTGCCATTGGTAGTCCCTTTGGCTTGTCAGGAACGCTCACAACTGGTATCTTAAGCCGAATTGGTCGTAATGGCGATTTACAAACGGATGCCGCCCTTAACCCCGGCAATTCCGGTGGTCCATTGCTCAACTCACGGGGTGAACTGATCGGTGTCAATAAAGCGATCCTCAGTACTGGGGGCGGCAATATTGGGATCGGGTTCGCCACTAGTGCTGTAGTTGCCAAGAACTTTATTCAACAAAACCGCAACCGTAGTACGCCAAGGGCATCAATAGCAGGGACTTCAGCTTCTACTCCCTCCTTGGGAGTGACTTTAGATTCCAGGACGCTCATGATTTTGGGAGTACAACCCCGTTCCGTGGCGGCGAATCTAGGACTCAGGCGGGGAGACCAATTGATTGCGATCAACGGGCGTCGCCTTCGCTCAATTGAAGATTTGCAAGCCTTTTTGGAAGGTCGCCCTGCTAGTGCCGTTTTCACAGTCGCGCGAAATCGCCGATTGGCTAATGTCCAAGTAAATTTCTAAGTCAGTCAGATTTTGTTACTTTGTTAGCTTCTCCTTAGATTCTCTACCTTTTTTTTTGTATGCTATGTGACTAAGAGACTTCTAAAAAATTAATGATTCTGGCGTCGCGTACTGCCGAGGTGGGTTAATTAACGTGCTTTGTGATTGTGTTGGCGATGTCCAGAAAGATCGACTGTACCCCTCGTCGGGTTGCGGTTATGAGTTGGAAGTCTTGGCGGACAAACGTTTTGGTAGATGAGGAGTTTAGCGTATGAAGATGAGCTACTGGGGGCAATCTGTTGCTCTCTTGGCTTTGGTGGTCAGTGCTGTCGGCAGTGCTATAGCACCGGCTCATGCTGTTCCTGGCACGACAACAGAAACGATTCAACTGGCACAAGAGGATTTGGTCGGACAATGCCGTGCGGCAAAAGCCAGGATTGCGATTCACAGACAGCCTTCTAGTTCCAGTCCAGCCGATCGCATTTTAGTGACCAATGAACGGGTGACTCTTGCCGATAACGGTAATGGTCAGGGTTGGGTCAGAATTAGTGCGCCAATTGCGGGATTTGTTCAGGCATCTGATCTGGCTTCTTGTTCAGGTGGTGTTGCGGTCAATCCCACGCCGAAACCAGCCCCAGCTCCAGCCCCAGCTCCAGCCCCAGCCCCAACAACAACAACGACAAGCCTCTGCCGTGTCGTAGCCTACAACAGTCCAGAAGGGGGCTTGGCGATTCGTTCGCGACCTGACCGAACAGCGCCGAGAACTGATGGTGTAAAGTTTGGCGACCGAGTGACCCTGCGGACAAGTCCTCCCCCCTCTAATCTGGATAAAGATGGACGCGACTGGGTGGAAGTCACAGCGCCTTCTCGCGGTTGGGTTTCTAATGGGTTTCCGAGTTCAAGGTCAATGAATCTTGGCCCTTGTCCCTAGTTTCATTTTGCGAAATAGGGCTTGCTTTGTGTAACCTTCTATGCTGCGGCTGGCGTTACACGATTGGCTTGATGATGATTGTGGGGTGGACATCTTGTCTGCCCTTTAATTACAGCAGTTTTCAACTTAATCAAGGTACAGGCACTGGTCGGCAGGGCGGGTTTTGGAGAAAAAATAGTTGGCTTGAATAACAAGGGTAATTCTAAACCCGCCCCTACGCTTTTATGTACTCGCGCGAAAAGAGCACACTTGCGATCAGAGGACGCAGGACGCCCATCCCACAAAACTCAGGAGGTTGGCTTATGTAGTCAAAGAGGCGATCGCTTTTTCTACTGCTTGTGCCGCTGCGTCAATCTCTGCCGCCGACACAATCAACGGCGGGACAAAGCGAATCACCTTGGGACCTGCTGGCACTAGCAACAAGCCTTCTGCCATTGCCGCTTTCACAACATCAATTGAGGTCATCTCAATTTCAGCGTTGAGTTCCATGCCGTTAATTAAACCCCAGCCGCGCACTTCCTCAACAAGGTTAGGATAACGATGAGCGATCGCTCTTAATCTTGTCCGCAATTGTTCGCCCCGTTGCTGGACATTTTGCAGAATGTTCTCTTGTTCTAAGGTTTGCCCGACGGTTAATGCCGCAGCACAGGCAAATGGATTGCCGCCAAAGGTGCTAGCGTGATCCCCAGGCTCAAAAACGTCGCAGAACTTCTTACACATCATCGCCCCAATCGGGATACCGCCGGCTAATCCCTTAGCACTGGTAAAGATATCCGGTTCAATTCCCAGATTCTCATATCCCCAGTATTTGCCAGTACGACCCATACCGACTTGGACTTCATCCATAATCAGGAGGATGCCGTTTTCGTCGCAGATTTTCCGCACGCGCAGAAAGTAATCGAGTTCGCCGGGACGGACTCCGCCTTCTCCCTGCAAGGCTTCCAGCATAATTGCACAGACTCGTTGGTTGCCCTCATCTAGGTCGGTAATCGCATTTTCCAACGCCCGAATATCGTTGTAGGGGACGTAGTTGAATCCAGGCACCAAGGGGGCAAAGTTCTTTTGATACTTGGGCTGACCTGTGGCTGTAATCGTCGCGAGCGTCCGTCCGTGGAAACTGGCTTTTGCGGTCAAAATTACGGGCTTCTCAATGTCTAAGACCGTGTGGGCGTATTTCCGGGCAAGTTTGATTGCTCCTTCGTTAGCTTCGGCTCCGGAGTTGCAGAAAAATACGTGATCGGCGCAGGAATGGTCTACGATCCACTTGGCGAGTTCCCCTTGTACGGGAATGTAGTACAAGTTAGAAACATGATGCAGGGTTTTGATTTGCCGCGTGACAGTTTCGACTAATGCCGGGTGCGCGTGTCCTAATGTGCAGGTGGCAATTCCGGCGACAAAATCCAGATATTCGCGTCCTTGAGTATCCCAAACGCGGCAACCTTGCCCCCGTTCCAATGCTAGGGGAAAACGCCCGTAGGTTGTCATGACGCTGGCGTCGAAGTCAGTAGGATCGTACGGTGCAGATACACCGAGGGCTGATTCAGCAGGGATTGGGGGATTTGGAACTACAGTTTCGAGGCTCACTAAGTTAATCCTTATTGAAGTATTGGACGATGAAAATTATTTGAGGATGGGTTGAAAGACGTGATTAAGCAGCCCTTAATCACGTTTTTCAACAGAAGATATGAGATTTTAAACCACGGGTACAGATTTTTGGTGATCACGGAAAGAACTTTTTGGCTCGGCTCTTAGCCACTGGAATCACATCCTTATTAGATCTTATCTAGGGAAAAGGTAGCTCTGTAGAACTTCTTATCGAGATTTTTCCCACCAAATCTTGACAATTTTTTGAGTTTGATTGGGTTTAGCGATACACAAGGTCATAGTGAGAGGAATATTAGCAATAGGGGAAGATTTTGCCGTAAAAATTGCTACCCTTTTCGGCGCAAGCATAAGCATTGTTTGATTGTGTATGCTTGTAGCTTCTGGCGACCCATTTCTTGTAGAAGTGATAATAGGCAGTGTATTCGACACTTGAGCAAAAATATCGACGCCTACGAAAAGAGCTAATTGCAGGAGTGATCGCTTTATTTGGGGTCGCCTGCATTGGTACTTTATGGTATCGGGTTGTGGAGGGCTGGTCGTGGTCGGATGCCGTATATATGACGATCATTACCTTAGCTACGGTTGGCTATGGAGAAACGAATCCTTTGGGAAATCGGGGGCGACTATTCACGATTTCCTTAATTTTGATGGGCGTTGTTAGTATTGGCTACATTGTCAATCGCTTTACGGAAGCGGTAATTCAAGGTTACTTTCAAGAAGGATTTCGAGTAAGTCAGCGTAGGCGCTTTGTGGACTCTTTAACTGAACACTATATCCTTTGTGGATTTGGTCGCACGGGGCGTCAAATTGCCAAGGAATTTAAGTCGGAAAGCATCCCATTTGTCACAGTGGACTCTGAGGGTGAACCTGTACAGGAAGCTTTGGATATGGGTTATTTGGCGGTGCAAGGAGATGCGACTCTTGATGAAACCCTCCTAAAGGTTGGGATTGAGCGGGCTATTTGTTTGGTGGCAGCGCTGCCATCGGATGCGGAAAATCTTTATACGGTATTATCGGCGAAAACTCTGAATCCGCAAATTCGAGCAATTGCGCGGGCGAGTACTGAAGAAGCGTTGACAAAGCTGAAACGGGCGGGTGCTGATGCGGTTGTATCCCCCTACATTACTGGGGGGCGACGCATGGCTGCGGCGGCGCTCAGACCGCAGGTGTTAGATTTTATGGATGGAGTGCTTACGGGAGCGGATCGTCCGTTTTATTTGGAAGAGTTTTTGATTGATCCTCAAAGTTGTCCAGCAATTGGGCAAACGTTAAGAGAGGCAAAATTGCGATCGCAATCCGGTGCATTGGTGCTGGCTATTCGTCGGACTGATGGCAATCTGATTGCGGGACCAACGGGTGAAACTCAGTTGCTACCGGGAGATTTGCTAATTTGTCTGGGTACGGCGGAACAATTACGTTTACTTAACCGGATTTTGATTCCGTTGCGAGGGCGTTGGCCTCGAATGCCTAAACATATGGAGTGAGGGATTCGGTTAGAAAATTCCTTAAATCTCTCGTCTAAATTCTTTACGCCCTGACGACTACAGGTGCGGCGACAAGAACGAATACCGTCTGCGCGGTTTAACCAACTAAATAATTTTGAGGCGGCGTCGGGCGTTGGGTTATTTGTGGAACAGGTATATTGCAATTTACAGCTAATCTGATGGACTATTTTTTTTGCTCTTTCCAACCGTGAAAAGCGGCGATATTTTTTAATACTGGTTTGATAATTTTCGGCGGTGCAGATGTTAGTAATGTGCTGGGATAAACGGCTTTCCCCCAGCGAGGATGCTCTAGGACGCGGCATTTGTTACGCATGAGGGGAAAGCCTAAAAGTGCTTTAACGACGGCGGTATCATCGTGGATAATTTCTCCAGGACGGGAAAGTAGGGGATAGCCGGTGCGGGGGTCAATGAGATTACTTAAATAACCGTGATCGCGCAAATTAAAGGCGACATCAAAACCGAAGCGCATAAACTTCTCCCGCAGTCGCTCTTTTTCTTGCTCAACTTGGGGTGTTGTTTCTACTAATTCGTATCGGGATTGTTGGAGAACAATAACTACCCATAAATTCGGTACTTTCCAATCGGGTAAGATCCGCTCTAGATTTTGAGCGATATAAGGACTCGGAGGATGAACAGACATTTGGATTGCCTGTCCTGTTTGAGTAACCAGTGCAAGGAGATTGCGATTAGTGATTAGCAATTTGCAAAGTTTGAGCTGGTCAAACTAAAAACTGGGCGATACTTGGAAGCAGTTTTTTAGCACGTATTAATCTTACAGCTAAAATTTACACGGCTTGTCAAAATCTTGGGAGAGATTTGGGTTCTCGTAGATAAGTTATGGGGGCTAATGCTGATTGGGATAGCAACGAGTTAGGTATTTCCAGCGCTCCCTGTGCCGCGATGTTAGATTAAATGCGATCGCGTAGCCGAGCCTCTGGCTGAGCGCGATAACCTGATTACGACTACACAGCATGAGTACAGGATGCGATCGTTCTGATGAGTCAACGGGAATTTAAACAGAATGGTAAGATTCCTGGCATAGGTCACACTAATGACGATACTGAGGAGACAACATTTGACATTGTTGCTATATCGCCTAACAAGAGGTATTTTGCTATCGAAGTCAGTTTTCGATTTACAACTAATGGAACAATTGAACCTAAAGTACGCGAAGCAAAAAAAACGAGCAAATTTACTTCATAAAGCTGGTCATCATATCTGCTATGGGATAGATGGAGCAGGAAATATCAATATTAGGGA
>CADCTM010000704.1 GCA_902805485.1 uncultured Coleofasciculus sp.
GGCTCTCTGAACTAAACCCATAGCTATAACCTGACTCCTCTATAGTATTACAGTTGTAGATCTATGATTGAACACGTTTGCGGTAGTGATGAAAACGAGCCACGGCTTGATGCACTCTGCGCCAGTAAGACCAGTGCAAGATGAATTCAAGTGACCAAACTTTGGGAAACAGAAGCCTCCAAATCCAACGCTGCATTTCCCACAAACTTAACTTAATGAGCATCCTCTGAGCACTTTGAACGCAGCCAGAGAGCCAGTTAGAGCAAAAAAAGGGGATGAACTATCAGAGCTTTGGATCAGCGGTTCTACTTGAGCGCGGAGTACTGTCAAAAATGCTTGTGCAGCTAGTACCAGTGTCATGTGCCGATGCCAACCGACCCAAGAACGAACCTCGTAATCTGCCAACCCTAACTGGCTCTTTGCCAACTTGAAGCACTCTTCGATACAAGAGCGTTTTCCTGCCACTTTCGCAATCGTCGCTAATGATGTGTCTTTGGGCGCAAAGACTTGGTAATAACTAACGTGTTGGGGTTGGTCGAGCTGCTCAAGCGCACGACGAAACACCAACCACCGTTGAAAGTTTCCAGCATCGCCACAATTGACTGCAACCCTAGCCCATTCATATTCTCGTTCTCCTTTACTGCCCTGACCACAACTCAAGCGTTGCCATTGCTCAGGTGACAGAGATTGGCAAACTGCTTCGGCTCGATAAGGTTGCCAACCTATCACCACTGAGTGTTTCTTGTTCACCGTCAGCACGTAAGACTGTTGCCCCGTCTGCTCCAACCACCACCAGAAGCCAGCATCGTTGCCATACACCTCATCAGCAACCACCCAAGCAGAACGAAGCCCAGCATCCCATGCCGATTGCAACATCTGTTGAGCTAACTGCGCTTTAGTCGCAAACTTTGTCGTTTTCGGCACTCCTGCCTTGCACCGCTTGTCTGAATCATCTGCCCAGGATTTCGGCAAGTATAAGCGACGGTCAATCAGGGTATGACCCTTGCCCGTGATCTAAGACAAAAATACGCCAACCTGGCAATTCTCCAAGTGCCCAGTTGTGCCGTAATACTGAACCTGTACACCAACTGACTGGTTTCCTTGTTTGAGAAATCCAGTTTCATCAACTGTAAAGATGTCGCCTGGCTCGCTCAAACCTTCGACACCATACTGCCGAACTTCCTGACAGAGTTTCTCTGCATCCCACTGGGCACGTCCTAACAAGTGTTGAACTCGGTAGGGATTCTCATTGCCTACCTGTTCAGCAATTTGCACTCCCATTTTTCCGGTCGACAGGACTGAGCAGGGCTTGAATGTAGTTGAAAGCAGCTTGGCGGGCTTCAGCTCGAGCAAAGTAAGGACTCAAGCGCTGCTGAAACGATTTCAGCGTATTGCTCCATTGGCAAACCGTTTCTAATGCATTCCCCGTTAGAAATGATTGGAAAGGGTCAATCGCGATCCTATCCATACAACACATATCTTAGAGAGTTCCCTTCAGTCTAATCTATCTACAACTGTAATACCATAACGCGATGTGCCACTAAGAT
>CADCTM010000705.1 GCA_902805485.1 uncultured Coleofasciculus sp.
ACGAATCAGTTAAACAATGCTTTTACCCTGTTTCTCAGCTTATTAGTAGAAGCAATACCTTTTCTGCTGCTGGGAGTCTTATTCTCAGGTTTGCTGCTGGGGTTTGTAGACGAACGCAAACTCGTATCCCGCATCCCGCGGAACCCGCTGCTGGGGGCTTTGATGGGGAGTTCGATCGGCTTTTTGTTTCCCGTGTGCGAGTGCGGTAACGTGCCCGTAGCCCGCAGGTTACTGATGCAGGGAGTGTCCGCACCAGCCGCGATCGACTGCTGTGAGCGCTCAAAGATGTCAAATGGGTTCTATAAACCTGTATTTAACCCAACCTACAATCTGGAAATGGAGATTTTTCGGGGTCAGCAGGTGGAATATCTAGTTTCGGATCTGCTCCTTTTGGTAACAATTGCGCCGCTTAGAAAACTTTTAAGTGAATGAGATCGTAGCGATCTCGGGCGCTTTCAACTTTCGTGGGGCGGAAAAAAGCTCGAACAGTCGTGTTAAGGTCTGTCTAATAGACATCTGCAAAAACTATTGTAGGGCATGCATCCTGTTTGCCTTTGACCTTATTTTTAGGAGATGTCTAATGATTAAGTTGCTGAGATTTCCCTCCAGGGTTTCAAACGCGATTCACTATTTGGGTCATACACATAAACCCAACTATGAAACTCTTCCACAGCGACCCGTTCTCGCGCCACTTTTGCTGGGTCTTGTGTTCCTATGTCCGTTACATAGAAGCGCTGTTCGGCCAAAGCACTTTGGGCTTGGAACACTTGGGTACGCGGGATGCGTCGGTTCTCATAGGTGGTCAAGGCTTCTGCGATGCTGGACGACTGGGAAAGACATTGAGCCAGTTCGTAGGCATCTTCAAAAGTGCTATTAGCTCCCAGTGCCAGCGAAGGGGCCATTGGATGGGCGGCATCCCCTAGAAGTGTCACCCGTCCTTGGCTCCAACTCTTCAAAGGCAGGCGATCGCAGATAGGCGAAAATACAATCTGCTCCGGATCAGTAGCTTCCATGCTGCCCCTGAGCGGTTCCCACCAGCCGGAAAATTGATCAACGATGCGAGACTTGATTTCTGCTGCACTCTCATGCACAGGAGATTTTGGCATCAACGCCCGTAGCGTCCAACATCTATAGCCGCCACCCACATCGAAGAAGTAAATTACTTTTTGCTCTCCCTTCATAAAAATCAGTTCATTGGGATTGAGCAGTTCGTGGTTATATTCGCTCACTCCCCGCCAAGACATACTGCCCAAATAACGAGGTTCCCCATCACCGATCAGGGTTTTTCGCACTAGGGAGTTAATCCCATCTGCACCAATGAGCAGGTCTGCCCGTACTGATTTATCCCCATCAAAATAGGCTGTCACCCCGTTCTCATCTTGTTCAAAGCCGATGCTGCGATAACCCAAGTGGATCACTTCCGGGGGGAGTGCACAGGCCAAGACTTGCTGCAAGCGCCACCACCAGAAAAGCAACGTTGGGTGCCCGTATTTCTCCTGGTGGGTAGCTGTGCTTTGTGTGATTGTCTCTCCTGTATGTTTTGA
>CADCTM010000706.1 GCA_902805485.1 uncultured Coleofasciculus sp.
GTTACTTCCAAATTTGCAATCCATTGTTGATCGCTTTCGGCAGTAACACGCATCTCATCAAGCTGAGGATTAACACCTGGTCTAATTAAATTACCTTCCGTTAAATGGAGGGGAGGGGATTCAACTAAATGATCGCCCAATTGTTGCCCCAATTGTTGAAGACTTGGAGAAACTTTATGTAATGCTTTTAGATAAGGCGAGGAACCATAAGTCGCAAGTTCAGCTAAATCTGGTAACTTTAAAAGAGAACTACTTAAAGCGACTAAATCCCGCGCATTTGCTGTGCCTGAACCCGCGCGACCAGTTAAGCGTTCCAAGTCGTAGATTTGACGCAATAACTGCCGTAAATCTTGGCGTAATGAGGTGTTTTCAACTAGTTCCTGAATTGTCTCGTGCCGCGCTCGAATGCCTTTAAGATCTAATAAGGGTTGTAATAGCCAGCGACGTAATGCTCTACCTCCCATTGCGGTGCTAGTTCGATCCAACGCCCACAACAAAGAACCATGAAAAGTATTATCGCGAACTGTTGCCGTAATTTCCAAGTTGCGACGACTTTGATGATCGAGAATTAAATAGTCGGCAAGGGTGTAAGTGCGTAGAGTTTGGAGGGCAACATGATTAGCTTTTTGGGTATCTTCTAGATATTCCAATAAACCCCCAGCAGCGCGTACACTTAAGGGAAGATGTTCGCATCCCATTCCTTCAAGCGATCGCACTTTAAATCGTTCTAATAATCGTTGTCTTGCTTCTCCTGCTGAAAACGGTGTTTGACGCCGAAAGGCATAGCAAAAGGAGTTGGGCAAATACTCTGGTAAATGCTCCGATTTTTCCCCAGGTCGTAACATACTTACTAAATCTGGGGCATTTGTGGGAATTAAAACTTCTGACGGTTGCAGGCGCATTAATTCTTGCGACAAGAGGCTTAGATCGGTCGATTGTGTGGTAAAAAATTCTCCAGTTGAGATGTCTGCATAGGCTAATCCCCAGTGATGAGCGGCAACAACAACTGCAGCTAAAAAATTGTTGCGCCGAGCCGTTAGCATTCCGTCATCAAGCAAAGTGCCAGGAGTAATAATTCTCGTTACCTCACGACGCACCTGACGTCCTTCTTTTGCGGCAACCGAGGCATCTTCAACTTGATCACAAATTGCGATCGCAAATCCTCGTTCTACTAACATTGTGCAGTAGCGATCTAAGGCATGGTGAGGCACACCTGTCATCGGCACTCGCCCAATTCCTTTACCTGATTCTTTGCTAGTTAAAACAAGTTCCAGTTCTTCCGATAACTGCCGTGCATCTTGAAAAAATGTTTCATAAAAATCCCCAACTCGATACAGCAACATCGCATGAGGATACTTTTCTTTCACCTCAACAAAATGCTGCATCATTGGTGTTAGTTTGCTGCGTTCCACTGTCCGATAGTCAGCATTTTCCACTGCGACTCGCAATGCCTTCTCTGTAACGCGAGTTGGCTTGGCTTCATCGGGTTTAGGATGGGTAGATGCGTCGAGGTATCCGCTCATGGAAAATTAGTCAGTGAAA
>CADCTM010000707.1:0-4113 GCA_902805485.1 uncultured Coleofasciculus sp.
TACAATGTAACCTTTTGCTTGTCTTGCATATGATTTCAATCGTTTTACCCGGGTATGCTATGCAAGCTTATCGGGTTATTTTGGGGCTGTCAAGACACTAAGCCAGCATGACGGCATAATCGTTACATTCATTTACATAGGAAGTTAAAGGAGATAATAATAAAGAAAAAAGTCAGCCCTAAGACAGATGGAGAGAGGAGTTGTAGCCTTACGAACTAAAAGCCCTAACAATAATCGGTGAACTATTGACTAAGCTCGTTCCGATTATATTGCCCTTTAGCATCGCTTGCCCTGATCTTTAGTTGTTTTAATTATTCCGTCAGCAGTTTGATGTTTGTAAAATACAGGATGCCCAGCACTGCTATTTACACAAACCATGCCACCTGAAGCGCCGCCATCTCTAAATTTGCCAGCGGAGTCTCTACCCTTGCGAGTATTGATTGTGGAAGATGACCCCATGATGCAGCTAGGTTTAGAGCAGTCCTTAACAGCTTACCCCCAAATTACCATCGTAGGACAAGCTGAAGATGGCTACATGGGCAAAGAAGCGGCATTAAAACTTAAGCCTGACGTGATTGTCATGGACATTGGTTTACCGCGCTTAGATGGCATTGCCGCCACCCAGCAGATTAAGGCAGAACTGCCTAATGTTAGAGTCGTAATGCTGACCTCCCATACGACAGAACGAGAAATTATTGCCTCGCTGTCTTCTGGTGCAGATGCCTATTGTATAAAAGGCGCGAGTGTAGAGCGACTGCTAAAAGCAATCGCTGCAGCAGCAGAAGGCGCTACATATCTTGATCCTCAAATTGCACGTCAAGCGCTAAAGCATCTCTCTCCCCCTTCCTCTACAGGCAATATCGCCAATTTGTCGCAGCGAGAAACGGAAGTTTTAAAACTAATTGTTGAAGGTTATAGTAACCCCGAAATTGCCACAGCCCTTTACCTCAGCGCCAATACAGTCAAGACTCATGTTCGTGGGATTATGAATAAATTAGCCGTTGATGACCGAGTTCAGGCTGCAGTTGTCGCCTTGCGTTCTGGCTTAGTGTGATAGTTTATCCTTGAATCTACACCGAATTTTTGGGTGTTGGATGCGAATTTAGCCCTAGAAAAAAGTGCGACGCTCCAATTAATAATTTCGTTGAAGGCGATATAATTTTCCTGAACTAGCGATCGCTATTGGTCTGTAGAAACTGTCCTTTCTCGCCTAACTTTTGACGGCTGTGGTTCAGTACGGCGTCTGGGTTGAAGCCCAGTCAAACCTTTGGTCAAGCCGTATAATTAGTAAAGACAACATAGCGATTACGCCATTAATTTTCGGCTCACTTCTAAAAATACGTTTGGCGCTAGTCCTCGGACTTCACCCATCTGAACCACCTGAATGGATGAGTTTTTCGGATGACAGTCTAGAGAAGCAGAAAATATTGTGTTTCTCAGATGTCACCTTAAGGAAGTACCATCAGGCGTCCCCGACACAGTAATTGTCCTGGAGTTAGAGTAATTTCTTGTAGATCAACTTCTGAACCTAAATCTACTTCAAACCCATCAAAGTTTTTCGGTTCTAAATGAGATGACATTTGAATTTGGAAGGGATTCAGGAGTAGTTCATGAGGCGACGCTAGTTGAAGACCTGCACGAATTGTGATCGGCATTGCTTGAAAAGTACCACTTAGAGTCAATAAATCTGTATCAATTGTGATCTTTTGCCAACTAAAGCGGATGGGTTGGTTTTTTAAGTCCTTATCTGACGAAGTGAGTAATGTTTCTAGAAACTCACTTAACGCGGTGGCTAACAACGGAGACTGAAGGGAGGCTTGTAGGTCACGTTCTGATAGTATTAGCTGACCTGTGACGGGGACTGGTTCTAACAGGTGCAGCGGTTTGCCCTTGATGACTTGACCCAGATTAACGCGAATTCCCGTACCTTCTAGCTGAATTTCGCCCAGATGCAGCCCTTGATAGATAGCATGGCTTGCCGCCACAGAAACAGCAGGGATATTACCTGTAAGAATTTGGCGATCGCCTCCTGTAATCTTAAACTCCAACGCTTCAACTCGCTCAACTTGCGATCGCAACCACAAGCGTAGCGCTGGCGACAAAACAGTGCTGATAATTCGGCTTGTTCTAGTGTTCAAAGCCTTTTGAGATTCAACGTCCATAACACCTTCAAATAGAAATACAGATTCAACATTTTTTGAGGTATGGGGATTATCCTCCAAATTCAGCAGTTTTCTTGCCGGATAGCCGAACACTTGCCAATATCCACCTTCTTGTAATATTTGTACATAGTGTGAGTAAGTCGATGTTTACACGTGGATGTTCCCGTAGTCTCACTCTTCCTCAAGAAAGCACTGTTAACAAAGAATCCTCTTACGGGAGGAAAGTCCACCCCAGGCATTGTCCTTCTCTAGATGTAAAAGCACACATATTTGTTAGGTCATGGAAGAAAGAGTGCAAAAAATTCTTTCCCAGTGGGGTATCGCCTCACGGCGCAAAGCTGAGAAGATGATCGAAGCCGGACTGGTTCGGATAAATGGTGCTGTGGTAAATCTAGGAGAAAAAGCCAATCCTGAAATAGACTTGATCGAAGTTGATGGTAAAGCTGTCAAACCAGGCAACCGTCCTCAGTTTATTTATCTTTTACTAAATAAGCCGGTGGGAGTGATTTCTACTTGCCACGATTCACGGAAGCGTCGTACCATTCTTGATTTACTGCCAAACAAACTATCTCAAGGTCAGGGATTGCATCCAGTTGGACGCCTGGATGCCGAGTCTACAGGTGCATTGTTGCTCACAAATGATGGGGAATTAACCCATTACCTGACCCATCCACGTCATCACATCTCTAAGACTTATCATGTTTGGGTGCAGGGACATCCCCCCGAACGAGTATTACAATCTTGGCGTCAGGGTGTTAACCTAGCGGGAAAAAAAACGCTACCGGCTTCAGTTGAGGTATTGAAGCAGCAGGCATCCTCAACCCTTTTGGAAATTATTTTGACAGAAGGGCGAAATAGACAGATCCGGCGTGTCGCTGAACTGTTAAGCTATCCAGTGATTCATCTGCACCGCACCGCGATTGGTTCAATTCAATTACAACGGCCAGGTGAGCCGGTGTTACCTAGTGGTCACTACCGTTACCTTTTAGATTTTGAAATTCGCTTCCTCCACAACCGAGTCCACCCAACAGCAGAAACCGTGCCAGCAGATATCAAGGAGTACCGTCCATGAAGGAGAATAAACTTAATTCTCAGCAGGAGCAAATCGAAAAACTAGAAGAACTGGGGTCTCGCCTGCGCCAGTGCCGTACCGCACAATCTCTCCCCATAGAGGAAGTGGCGGCACGAACCCGGATTCAGGCGCGATTGCTAAATGCGATCGAAGAAGGTCGGCTCGATCAATTACCAGAACCTGTTTACATTAGGGGTTTTATTAAACAATTTGCCGAGGCAGTAGGTCTTAATGGCGTCGAGTTTGCCAGTACATTTCCTATGGGATCAAGCTTACCGTTGCTCAGATCGACTTGGAAACATTTGCCGACGGCTCAACTGCGACCGATTCATTTGTATGGCGTCTATATTTTGCTAGTGATTGGTGCCGTAAATGGCTTATCTTTCCTGGTTAGACGTTCGGCGACCCCAGTCGCTTATCTCAACGACTATCCGCAACAAAATCAACAGCTACCGGCACCAAATACTTTGCCAGCCATGAATTTACAGCAAAAATTAGGAGACAATAAAGCTAGCGAAGTAACACAACGCGGTCAAAATGGCAAGTCAGTTCAAGTCGGTGTCACCCTCAAAGCTAAGTCTTGGATGCGAGTCGTTGTCGATGGGAGACTAGAATTTGAAGGCTTTTTACCGGAAGGAACTCAACGCACTTGGGCGGCTGATGAAAAAGTTAGTGTTCTCGCTGGTAATGCAGGCGGTGTTATGGTGGAATTTAATAACAAAAGCGCTCAACCAATGGGGGCCCCTGGAGTACCTCAGGAAGTCACATTTGCCGCTAATCATAAATCTAGATCTTAGATTATTAAATTATTGTGCATTTAGCTTCCCAATCTGAGCAAGTTGTTAGTTGTTAAAACCGTCAGTCCAAAAGCTTTTAATT
>CADCTM010000707.1:4123-8746 GCA_902805485.1 uncultured Coleofasciculus sp.
CTTTTAATTCCAAAGATTAGGTGTTTTTTAAGATATCGCTTAACAACTAACAACTAGCAATTAATTACTCAGACTTGCTGGGAGCGCGACCATAGGTATAAGTTAAAGACTTAAGGCGATCGCGTATTTCATCATTTATTGCCCAAGATTGATAGCGCCATCCCCAATTTCCCTCAGCCTTACCCGGAAAGTTCATCTGAGCTTCTTCACCCAAACCAAAAATATCCTGCATCGGAATAATCGCTTGATTTGCCACACTACTCAGGGCAAGGCGAATCAGATCCCAATGAATCCCATCGTGACTTGTACTTCCCAAATAGCGTAAAACATTTTCTCGTTCCCAATCTGATAACTGATTGAACCAGCCGATAGTCGTATTGTTATCGTGAGTCCCGGTATAAACAACACAATTGCGGGGATAGATAAACGGCAAATAAGGATTATCGGGACCGCCGCCAAAGGCAAAATGTAAAATCTTCATGCCAGGAAACTGAAACAGCTCCCGGAGTGCGTTCACTTCTGGGGTAATCACTCCCAAATCTTCAGCCATAATTGGCAACTTGCCTAACTTTTCGTTGAGTACCTGAAAAAACTCTTCTCCTGGCGCCTTAACCCAGGTGCCATTCATGGCGGTGGTTTCGCCCCCTTCAACCGCCCAGTAAGCTTCAAACCCCCGGAAGTGGTCGATCCGCACAATATCCACGTACTCTAACAGGAACTCAAAACGCTGCACCCACCAGCTAAAATTGTCTTGCTGCAATTTGTCCCATTTATAAACTGGATTACCCCAAAGTTGTCCGGTTTCGCTAAAGTAATCGGGGGGAACACCTGCCATCAGCGAAGGTTCGCCAGTTTCTTCATCCAAGCAAAAAATTTCGGGATGCGCCCAGACATCGGCACTATCATGAGCGACATAAATCGGGATATCGCCGATAATTTGAATACCCTTGGCATTGGCATATTGCTTTAACTTTGACCACTGGCGGAAATACTCGAACTGCAAGTATTTATGGAATAGAATTTCACTATGTAAGCGATCGCGCCACTGAGCTTTTGCCTCAGGTTGTGATCTTGCAATACTGCGATCCCATTGATGCCAACTTGCCCCATCATGGGCTTCCCGAATTGCCATAAACAAGGCATAGTCATCTAACCAACTCGCCTTAATTTCACAAAATGCAATAAATTCCTTTTGCTGTATATCTGAATCATTGGCTTTAAAGTTGTCATAAGCTTTTTGAAGCAGGGGAATTTTAGTTTGGATCACCCGATCAAAATCCACATAGTGAGCAGGAAAATCTGGTAAGTTGGCAAAATCGTCTTCCGCAAGAAGTCCCTGCTCTTGCAGTTGCTCCATACTAATCAGCAACGGGTTTCCAGCTAATGCAGAAAAAGACGCATAGGGAGAATTGCCATATCCAGTTGGTCCCAAAGGTAATACCTGCCAAAGCTGTTGAGAACTTTCTACTAAAAAATCAATGAATTTGTATGCTTCTAAGCCCAATTCGCCAATACCGAATCGACTGGGTAGGGAAGTAGGGTGCAGTAAAATACCACTTGAGCGGGGAAATGCCATAGAGGATGAATTATAGGTAGAAAGCGAATCTTACCGAGATTATCACGGTACGGACGGCTTACAAATCAATCCCAAGTCAGGTTAAATAACGCCCTCCTAACTACCCAATGCTGGGGGCAAACCCAAATCTCACAACTCATACCAAATCCGGTTATGATAGGCTACTTATAAACGAGAGAAGTCAATTGGGAAAAAACAAATGCCCAAAAAAGCTTATTTAGCTAATCATTTCAATTCTCATGCACTTAAACAAAAGTACTTAAAAAGTCAAGACTCCGTAGAATCAAGAAGATGGGGTGTACTTTGGAAAGTCTCCTTGGGATGGACGATTAAAAATAGTGCTCTTGCTTTAGGGATAGACTATCAATATGCCAAAAAGATTGTTAAGAGATATAACGAACTGGGAGCAGAAGGAGTTAAAAATCAGCGAAAAACGACTCGGAATCATCGCCGAGGGAAACCTCCCTTATTAAATGACCAACAACTGCATTCATTAATTAAAGCACTCAAAGAAAGTCCATCAGATGGCGGAATCTGGACGGGTCCCAAAGTAGCCCGGTGGATAGAGAAAGAAACCCAGGTAGAAAAAGTAGGCAATCAAAGAGGATGGGATTACCTAAAAAAGTGCGAGTACTCCTGGCAGAGGCCGAGACCTAAACATCGCGCTTGTGATGAAAAATTACAGCAGGAATACAAGCGAAAGCTTACCGGGAAAAGTCAAACAACTGCAAGAAAAATATCCTCACGCCCAAATCCAAGTCTGGTTTTTTGATGAGCATAGAGTTGGACTCAAACCGCTCTTGAGGAAAGTCTGGTCTCCAATAGGGGAAAGACCCATTGCCTCCGTGCAACATCGGTATGAATGGCTGTATGTTTATGGATTTGTTGAACCAAAAACGGGGAAAACTTATTGGTATTTAATTCCGCGAGTCAATACCAAGTGGTTGAACTTAGTTTTAAAAACATTTGCCGCCGAAGCGGGAGCTTCTCCCCAAAAAATTCTACTACTAGTCCAAGACAGAGCCGGATGGCATACTAGCAACAAAGTTAAGCTACCAGCCTCCCTAGTTACAGAGCTTCTGCCTCCCTACTCTCCAGAACTACAGCCAGCGGAAAGATTATGGTCATTAGTGGATGAACCTCTAGTCAACGAGCATTTTGAGAGTATTGAGCAATTGGAAAATGTTTTAGCTGCTAGATGTTGTGTCCTTCAGGAAATGACCGATGAAATCAAAAATTTAACTCACTACCATTGGTTAAACTATAGTTAATTTATTAGTAGCCTAAAATAACCGGATTTAGTATCACAACGAAAACGCTATATGCTGACGGCAGCGCGATAAATTGTATTAGCTTGAAAGAGTGACTTACCGAAATCCTGTCCCTACTGTCGATATCATCATTGAATTGCTAGATCGACCTTCACGTCCGATTGTTTTGATTGAACGCAAAAATCCGCCTCTGGGTTGGGCGCTTCCGGGTGGCTTTGTAGATTATGGCGAGTCGGTAGAAAGTGCTGCTGTGCGGGAAGCTGCCGAAGAAGTGAGTTTGCAAGTTGAGTTAATTGAGCAGTTTCAGGTTTATTCTGATCCCCAACGTGACCCGCGTCAGCATACTCTTAGTATTGTCTTTATTGCAACGGCAAAGGGTGAACCGCAAGCGGCTGATGATGCGAAGAATTTAGGGGTTTTTAACGCTTGGGATCTGCCGAATGAGCTATGTTTTGACCATGATAAAATACTGCGAGATTACTGGCATTATCGGCATTATGGGTTACGTCCTCGTTTGTTTTAGTAGTTATTAATTAAATTTGAACGAACAATTATGACGCGAAAAGTTATTCGTACGGAAAATGCTCCCGCACCTGTGGGACCTTATAATCAAGCGATCGCTGCTAGTGGTCAATTAGTATTTGTGGCGGGTCAAATTCCCCTTCATCCCAGTACTGGCGAGATTGTTGGGGAAGATGTCGTTAAGCAGACGGAGCAAGTGATGGCGAATCTGGAGGCTGTACTGGCTGCTGCGGGGGCTAAAACGCAAGATATTGTGAAAACAACTGTGTTTCTGGCAGATATGAAGGATTTTGCCGCGATGAATGGTGTTTATGCTCGATACTTCGATGAGGAATTGGCTCCTGCTCGTGCCTGTGTTGAGGTTTCTCGCCTGCCAAAGGATGTTTTGGTGGAAATTGAATGTATTGCAGTTTTGTCCTGATCCTAGGGCTGGAATGTCCGCAATTGTAAACATTTACTTGCTCATGAGCCTCTCACACCATAGAAACCATTTGAAAAGCGGGTAAGTCTCTGAGGCTGGTGTTAGGAGTCACAGGAGGATGAGGGGGAGGTGTAGTATATTTGCAGGTTGCGCTTCATATCTCCGACTTCTTTAAGAAGTTGGGGATCTACTGTTAGTTATCCCTACTTTAACGACTCTCTCGCGGATCTAAAGCATCTCGTAAACCATCACCCAAAAGATTAAAAGCAAGAACAGTTAGGGTAATAAATAAACCTGGAAATAATATTGTCCAAGGTGAAGAGAGCGAATAACCACCTTTAAAAGCATCCGATAACATCGTTCCTAATTCAGGAGTCGGAGGCTGTGCGCCTAAACCCAAAAAGCCCAAACCTGCCGCTTCTAAAGTAGCAGTACCAATCGAAAGAGTAGCTTGTACAATCAGCGGTGCAAGACTCGCAGGTAAAATATGTACAAAAATAATTCTCGCTGGCGTTGCCCCAAAAGCCCTAACCGTTTGCACAAATTCCTGCTCTCTTAGTGATAGCACCATGCTGCGAGTTAGGCGGATGAAAATCGGGATTTGTACCACACCGACGGCAATCATTACGCTGGGTATACTCGGACCTGTGACGGTGACAACTGCGATCGCTAAAAGTATAGAAGGAAATGCTAATAAAATATCAGTTAGCCAGCCAATTAGCGTTTCTAGCCATCCTCGAAAGTATCCCGCAACTAGTCCTAATAATACACCTATAACTAACCCTAATATCACTGAAACTAAACCAATTAGCAGGGAAGTTCGCAACCCATAG
>CADCTM010000708.1 GCA_902805485.1 uncultured Coleofasciculus sp.
TGTCAATGTGAAGGGCCATGTGCTGAGCGGCGTTGAAGACAGTTGTGCTTAAGTTTCTCAATACGGCTAAACGCACCAATTGCAATACGCGTTGCGCCAGTTGAAGTTCACTTTCCGAGACTTGCCGTAATTTAAGCAGAATTTGCCCGGCAATCAATGCGGGAGACTCTTCTCCAAAATCAGCTAAAATCGCAAGCAGGACTTCTTGTCCGTGTGCGGATTGGAGGAAGGTTTGGTAGGGAAACGTCCGCAAATCTACCAACTGGTATTGGTAGGTGAGCGAATCGGATGCCAACCGACTTTCCATATTCAACTTCTCCTTGCCGAAATACACCACGTACTGGCGGATGGGCATGCGCCTCTGGTAATGCAGGAAGGCATGATAGATGAGCATACGCGAGAGCATTTGCTTGTCATTGCTTGTCTGGAACTCGCAATGCAGTACGAAGGGTGGCCCTTCGAGGGGTGTTATTTCCCACACCTGATCGGCCTCCCGTTCGGAGGTGGGTAGTGCGCAAATTAGGGTGCTGTACTTGAACTTTGTTGTTTCAAATTATGGTGGCAGAGGAAGAATTTGATGGCTCCAATGTGATTGTCGAGCGTTTTGGAAAATGATAGGGTTTCTCTCACCAGTCGAGAGCATCGTTGGCGGAGCGTACAATTGAATCTTTCCACGTGGTTGGTATACTGTTTTTGCTTGCAGTATAGGTGCTGTCCTTGTGGAATGACGGTTTTGTAACTCTCCCAATCATCGGTGTGGAACAAGCCATACTTTTGAACTTGTTGAGGTATTTTCTCCCATAAAGCCCGGGCTGACTGCCGACTTCGGTCACCCACATGAAAAGCTACTACCTGCCTTGTAGCCCGGTGGATCACCAGCCAGATATAGTACACGTTGTCCCTTTTTCTGACGAAAGACCATAGCTCATCAGCTTCATTGTCAAAGAGTTTTATGTAAAACCGATCCCCTTGCTTGACTCTTTTGATGGGTATATGACAATTAAGATCATCGGGCAATTGCCTATAGAGTTCTTTGAGGAACTTGAGCAGCCAGGTCAGTGAGATGTCCACTACCCGGCAAATACCCCTCAAGGAAATCCGCTCAGCTAACAGCTTTTTAATCAACTGCTGCTTTTCTGATGAGATGAACCATTGCTGGCCTTTATCGACAAACTTGTATTTACAGTCTTTGCACTTGTGCTGCTGCTTGCTATGGTTGAAATTGAGGCCGTATTTCTTTACGTTTGTAGTCAGACAACGAGGGCAGCGAGTTGGTGAACTGCACATGTTCATGTGTGGTTTTTGTTTGGCGACCCCAATTTAAAACCCTCGTTGTTTTTCCCCACCTCAGCACCCTGTTTTTTGCACTAACGTTTTTATTAGAATGCTTTTGAGAATTAGTTATCTGACGAAGCTTTTTTAGATAGCATTATTCACGCCAAAGAGCCGCCTGATGGGTTCATAAGACTTTTGGGTAATGGTAAGTAATAGTTGATAAGGCGTTTCGGGATCAAGCCATATTGAGGTTATAATATT
>CADCTM010000709.1 GCA_902805485.1 uncultured Coleofasciculus sp.
ACCAATAGCCTTAACGTCGGAGATGAAGCCCGTAATCTGGCGATCACCAAGGCACAAGCTGCCCTAAAAGCGGCGATCGCTCATTGAAGTTACATTCTATGTCGGAACCCCTAGCAATTAGTTCAGATGAAGAAACTCAGCAGGTAACTGCCATCATTTGTCATACGCTTCGCCCAGAGCGCGAACAGGGGTATGAAGAGTGGTTGCACGGTATTACTACGGCTGCCCACAAATTCAAAGGACATTTAGGAGTCAATGTGATTCGACCATGGGATCACGTTTACCCTGAGTATGTTGCAATTGTCAAATTTGATCAGTACAGCAATCTCAAAACATGGATGGAATCCGATATTCGGCAGGAATGGATTGCGCGATTGCAGCCACTAATCGAAAAGCCTGAAGCCATTCAAACCCTGACCGGACTAGAAACCTGGTTTACGCTTCCAAATAAGCTACAGGTTCCGCCCCCTCACTACAAGATAGTGTTAGTGACGTGGCTGGGAGTGTTTCTCACGCTTCCTATCCAAAACCATTTGCTGGCACCGCTACTGTCTGAATTTCCTACATTGCTTGAGCAACTGATCAGTACAGGATTCAGTGTTGTCCTGCTCACTTATCTAATCATGCCGCACCTAACTCAACTATTTTGCAAATGGCTGTATCCCTTTCCCTAAAATGATATAAAGCTGCCAGGAAGTCATCCAAAATGAAAAAACTAGAAGGAAAAGTCGCTCTTGTCACCGGCGGTACTAGCGGCATGCAGATCTGCTAGGAATGCGGATTTCTGATATCACTCCAGAAACAGTAGAGCAAATACTTGATTCCTATCCTCGGCTTAACTTCAATCAACAGATAACGCAATTAATGGTTTCACAAGTCAAACGAAAGCCTCAGACAGCCACATTTACTTGGCTAGCTGAAGTCGGGCGCTGCTGCATTCATGGATTTGTTTCTCCCAATTGGAACGATATGCTCAATAGCAGTCCGTTCGCTGAGTAAGTGTAAATCACTTACTTCAACCGCTCTGCTGGTGTGGATACACGCAGCGCGGGTCGCCACTGATAACGATCATTAGGCATCTATTCTTAAGTGGCAGATGTGCTTATGACAAATCAACTTGAGCAGAACAAAAAAACCGTCACCGCTTTCTACAATTTAATGTTCAATCAGTGTAAGCCCGCCAAAGCCATCCAGAAGTAGCGGCGATGTTTACATCCAACAGAATCCCGCCGTAGCCGATGGGAAGGAGGCTTTCGTCGATACCTCATTAATAATCACTCAGTTCGCTAAAAAAGTGTATTTTTCAATAACCAAAGCCTGACCTTTTCAGCGAACTGTGCTAAGCCAAGGAAGATGAACGACAGCGACTAAGCAAAGCTGACACATACGCCTTTGTATAGCAATAGAGGAATTTTAGCCGTTCAATTGCATTCTGGAGATGGTATTATGGCAATTCTCAAACTTGTTGATGGTACAACTTACACTTCTGTAGATGATATTGCGCGGGAACTGGCTCCCTTGAATGTTGAAAA
>CADCTM010000710.1 GCA_902805485.1 uncultured Coleofasciculus sp.
TGTGTTATTGGCAAATACTGTCTTGTTTTCAGCATCAATAATCCAGACTCCTTCTGATGTTGTTTCAATGATGCGTCGATATCGTTCTTCACTCGCTCGGAGTGCTTCTTCCATCTGCTTGCGCTCGGTAATATCGCGCACAATTACTAAGACTTCATCATCTCCACTAACAACAATTCTTGCCTCTTCATAAGACAGGTTGCCATCATCCCATGCCAGCTTAAATTCATAACTTTGGGTTTCACCTGTTGAGATAGCTTGCTCAACGTAATGCATCCGTTGTTGGGCGATTTCTATGGGCATTACGTTGTATATATTTTTCCCTCGCATCTCACGTAATGGTCTTACCTTTTTGAAGGTTTTCGCAGGTATGAAATCAAGATAAGTGCCCGACCTCGACATCCTAATCATTAAATCTGGGATGGCATTTAATAAGGCTTGATTGGTCGCTTCACTTTTAAGTAGCGCCGACTGCGTTCGGTTGCGTTCTGTGATGTCCCGAAAGCTACAAACTCGACCAATAATAATTTTACCCAGCCGTTGCGGTTGGGAATAGCGCTCAATCACTCTCCCATCTTTCAGCTCGAAGAGTCCGTATCTTTTGGCATCGAGTTGAGCAAACAAGTCTTTGGCTTGCTCAAGAAAGGCTTCTGGGTGTTTTAACTGCTTTAAAATGAAAGGCAGCACTTGGCTGATTTCTCGTGAGGTGATGACGGCTTCCGGGATGCCCCAAATTTCCACAAATTTTTGATTAAATGCGACGATATTTTCGGCGTTTTGGCTGACGAGAATGCCGTCCACGGTCGCTTCTAGGGTGCCACGCAACAAAGAGAGAGATTTTTCGAGTTCTTCTTCAGCGCGTTTTCGAGCGGTAATGTCTCGATAGCTCATCACTCTACCGACGATTTGTCCTCGGACGCGCTGCGGTTGGGAATAGCGCTCAAAAATTCTGCCATCTTTGAATTCGAGGATATCGTAGGTTGCGACTTCTGGCTGGCTTTGTAGCTGCTGGGAGCGGGTGAGAAAGCCGATCGGGTCTTTTACTTGCTTTTGGATTACTGTTAAGGCTTCTTGACACCCTAGATGTGCGATCGCTTCGGGAGACCCCCACATCTGGAGAAACTTTTGATTAAAAATTTTGACTTTTCCATCAAGCCCCACAACCAGGATGCCATCGGTGGTAGATTCGAGAGTTGCTTCTAGCAGTGAAAGCGATCGCTCTAGTTCCACTTCTGCCCGTTTTCGCTCGACGACTTCGTTGAGCAATTGATCGTTGGTCGCTCTTAATTCTGTAGTACGCTCCTCAACTCGGAGTTCTAGTTCTTTTTTGGCTTGTTTTAGGGCTTCTTCTACCGTTGGGCAGGAGGTAGGGTGCTTTGAAGGGCATAGTCCTTCCTGGGCAACTTTTAGCTCTTCTACGAGCGGATACAGTTCTTCGTAGATTTCCTTGAGTAACGTCTGTTGCGGCAGGGGTAATTGGTTTACTTTGTGATGGATCGAGGCTATGCGATCGCGCATTCCTTCTATG
>CADCTM010000711.1 GCA_902805485.1 uncultured Coleofasciculus sp.
ATATTAGTTATCCCTTTAGTTCTAGGCATATTAATGTTAAAAATCTGTTAGCGATTATCCATGTTTTACCCCAGGAAGTTGGTATGGCACAAGCCTTTGAATTGCTCAATATCCCTCTTGAAGGAACTCACCATAGAGGCTGGGATGATGTTTGGAATATTGCTGGAACTTTGGCAAAATTGATTTTAAAAACAAATCAAAAATAGTGTTATGCAAATTATTAATCTCAGTGCTGATGCTCCAGAACTGATTCAGCAGACTGCAGCTTTATTAGTTGAAGGTTTCCAAGAACATTGGCCCAATGCTTGGTCTGATCTAGACAGTGCTTTGGCAGAGGTGCAAGAATCATTTGGAGCAGACAGAATTAGTCGAGTTGCAATTGATGAAACTGGTACAGTTTTGGGATGGGTTGGTGGTATTAAACAGTACGACGGTCATGTGTGGGAATTACATCCGTTAGTTGTACGTTTTGAGGAGCAGAGAAGAGGAATTGGTAGAGTGCTTGTCGCCGACTTAGAACAACGAGTGAAAGAACGTGGTGGTTTAACTTTGTTGGTGGGTACAGATGATGAAGATAATATGACATCACTAGCAGGGATTAATCTGTATCCGAATGTTTTTGAACATATTGATAAAATTAAAAATCTGCGTGGTCATCCTTACGAGTTTTACCAAAAATGTGGTTTTGTGATCGTTGGGGTGATACCAGATGCCAACGGGTTGGGAAACCCGGACATTTATCTGGCGAAACCGTTGAAGAAGGAAGGTTGAATTTCCTAAGTTATGCATTTGGAAAGAAGTCATATGAAAAGTTTTTCACTAAGCTAGAATTATCTGTTTCAAACTAAACAATTAAAATGGAGACGTTATTAAGTATTTGTATTGGCATCGGTTTAAGTGCAGCTTGTGGCTTTCGGATTTTTGTGCCGCCATTAGTAATGAGTATGGCGTCTATTTTTGGACATCTAACACTTTCACCTAACTTTGCTTGGATGGGAAGTTACACGGCAATGGTGGCGTTTGCGGTGGCAACTTGTATTGAAATTGCCGCTTATTACATCCCGTGGGTGGATAATTTGTTGGATGCGGTTGCGACTCCAATGGCAATGGCGGCGGGTACAATTGTGACAGCCTCCGTAATTCCTGATGCCGATCCGATGTTGCAGTGGACTGTGGCATTAATTGCAGGCGGCGGATCAGCGGGGACTATTCAAGCGTTTACAGGAATTGGGCGTTTGGCATCCACGGTAATGACGGGAGGACTGGGGAATGCTTTGTTATCGACGATTGAGTCGGGTAGTTCGATTATTTTATCAGGATTAGCGATCGCACTTCCTGTCGTTGCTGTCTGTTTAGTCGCGGTGTTGCTGGTATTTACCCTCAGCAAATTAGGCAGAAATTTAGCATTAAAAAGAGAGCGTCAAGAAGCGATACTCTCTTCTCGTGATAATTTCACTATTTAATAAACAAAGCGCTCAATTTGTCCCGGTTCAGCACTTAATCGGATTGGGTTAGCCTCCTAG
>CADCTM010000712.1 GCA_902805485.1 uncultured Coleofasciculus sp.
TGACAACCTTACACCTTAGAAGAAGTTGGTGGAATGTTCAATCTCTCCCGCGAACGAGTGCGTCAAATTCAAAGTAAAGCGATGCGAAAATTACGCCGTCCTCAAGTTGCACGACGCCTAAAAGGTTGGCTGAATTAATATCTTGGATTTTTAACCGCAGATCAAGGTAGATATTAAGTTATCACTCTTGCCTCTGCGGTGAATTTTTTCCGTCTCAATGGCTAGCCGCTAAAATCTAGAATTGGCTGATTATTGAGTTTAATTACTAGATGTTTGAATTAACCTTACGTCCCGCAACACCAGCAGATGTGTCGGTGTTGTTGGACTTAATTATGGCGCTGGCAGAATACGAAAAGCTATCTCATGCTGTGACTGGCACTGTTGAGGCGCTTAAAGAACATCTGTTCGGTGCTAACCCAGACATCGAGGCAATAGTGGCAGAGTATGCAGGGCAAGCGGCGGGATTTGCCTTATTTTTTCATAACTATTCCACATTTCTCGCTAAACCAGGAATTTATCTGGAAGATTTATTTGTGCTTCCTCAATTCCGCCGCTTGGGTATTGGTAAAGCAGTTTTAAGTTATTTAGCTCAACTTGCCGTTTCTCGGAATTGTGGGCGCTTTGAGTGGAGTGTTTTGGACTGGAATGAAAGTGCGATCGCTTTTTACAAGCGCATGGGAGCATCAATACTAGAATCCACAAGAATTTGTCGCCTGACGGAGGAACCATTGACTGAGTTGGCAAGTAACAATTCATCCTTAAAAGTTCGTCCAGCGACGCCAGAAGATACGCCAACGCTATTTCACTTGCTTCAGGGGAAAGCAGAATTTGACCAAAAATTAGACACCCTCACGGGGACTCCAGAAGCGTTGCAAAGGCATTTATTTGGTGAGCCAAGTTATATTGAAGCGATTCTGGCAGAATCCGAGGGGGAAGTGGTCGGATTTGCCACATTTTTCCCTAACTATTCCACCTTTCTTACCAGGCAGGGGTTATATGTAGATGACTTGTTTATTTTGCCCTCTCATCGCCGTCAAGGCTTGGGGAAGGCGATGCTGGGACATTTAGCTCAACTGGCAGTAAAACGCGACTGTGGGCGACTAGAGTGGTTGGTAGCGGTATGGAATGATCAGGCGATCGCATTTTACAAGCGTATGGGAGCTTCAGTTCTACCCGACTGGCGAATTTGCCGAGTTGCTGATGACAAGCTTACCCAGCTAGCGGCGCAATTGGGCGACAATAACCAAAACCTTGGAGAAAAATGAACTTTGCGGGCAAATCTTGATAAATTGTCAACAAGTGGCTCCTGGCTCTTGCCGTCGGTAGTCACCGCGCTGTAGAAGATTAGTACATCTACTCAAGATTTTCATTAATGCAATTTAGCTTGAGGGAAGGCATCATGACTATTTGGGTAAACGAACAGATCGATCCATCGGGTCTTCTTTATTCATGTATTGCTTGTTGTGACGAACAGCAAGCCAAAGATTGCCACGAGTCTTTCGAGCAGAATTTGACACAGCAGCAAAAATCAGCCGGTTGGGTAGCACGGTTGAGAACAGTTAGTTCCTGGGATGAAGTGCCAGTCAATGCTTTGAAACTGGATTAGCGCATTGCTCTTGAAGTTGTCAAGCTCTAAAAGTGAAGTGATGGGGCTTGAATCAAACATCCAAATGAAAAACCAGTTTTAATTCAACCTCGCTAGACTAAATGGACTCGATTGTGCCTAAAAGTTGCCAAATTGAAGAGGGCTAAAGCTATATTGGCATCGGAACCAGTGGAATGAGCAGCCTGAAGGTGTCGAGGGAATTCATCAGAATCAGGGGCAAAGGCATCGCGGCTGAATCCGGCTTCCTAAAGAGTCATAATCGAACAAAAGCGAAGGGCTATCTACTCGGTTCAAAGTCTAAAGTTTACTTTGAACCTAAAAGACTAATGCATGAATGAAAAGTTAGGCTAGAAAACAAAAACTGGGAGAGTAATCGGTGGCGCAAGTCAAACCAAAAATTTTAGTGACTGGCGGGGCAGGATATATTGGCTCTCATGCTGTGTTAGCTCTTAAGAACACAGGTTACGGCATCGTTGTGCTGGATAACTTGGAATACGGGCATCAAGAGCTTGTGGAACGCCTTCAGGTAGAGTTAGTCGTAGGAGATTTAAGCGATCGCACTTTACTAGACAAACTGTTTGCTACCCACAACTTCGTCGCTGTAATGCACTTTGCGGCTTATATTGCCGTAGGAGAGTCGGTGAGTGACCCAGCCAAATACTACCGCAATAATGTGGCAGGTACCATGACACTTCTAGAAGCCATGATGGCGGCAAATGTCAAAAAACTCGTCTTTGCCTCAACTTGCTCGATATACGGGATGCCCAAGCAAGTGCCGATGACAGAAGAGCATCCTCAAAATCCAATTAATCCCTATGCCATAACGAAATGGATGGTAGAACGGATGTTGGCTGATTTTGATCGTGCCTACGATTTACAATCAGTAGTGTTCCGTTTCTTCAACGCTTCCGGGGCGAACCCTCAAGGGTTACTTGGTGAAGACCATAACCCAGAAACTCACTTAATTCCCTTGGTACTTTTGACCGCTTTAGGCAAACGTGAATCAATTTCAATTTTGGGTACAGATTACTCAACCCCTGATGGTACTTGCCTTCGAGATTATATTCATGTAAGTGATTTAGCGGATGCTCATGTATTAGGCTTGGAGTATCTGTTGCAAGGCGGCAAGAGTGATGTTTTTAACTTAGGAAATGGTAATGGTTTCTCAGTGCGACAGGTGATTGAAACGGCACAACAAGTGACAGGTCAAGAGATTAAAGTAGTGGAATGCGATCGTCGCTCCGGCGATCCTACAATTTTAGTTGGCAGTAGCGACAAAGCGCAAAAAGTCCTGGGTTGGCGCCCTCAATACTCGGAGTTAAGCCAAATCATCAAGGACGCTTGGCAGTGGCATCAACAGCGTCATCACTCTTGAGTCATCCAAGACGTAAGCGTTGTGAAAAGCCCTGCCACCAAACCGCTCAATCCCCTGATCCAGATGGTATTGCCACCATTTCTCACTCTTGCTTGACTATTTAATTAAACTGCTGTTGGATTAAAAAAATTGCCGGTGAATAGACACGCTCAGACAGGCTCGGCTCAAAGCAACTCAACTCCCGAAAAAAAGGAGTCTCTGGCACAAGACGCCCGAATCAGTCGTTTGGAGTCAATTGTGGGACAAATCGGAGAGGCAGTTCTCGCGACTACCAAAACAATTGACTGTCTCGCGGATCGCATTGATGCCCTGACGATTCAGGTGCAGCACCAAGGGCATCAAGTTCAACAACAGGGCTATCAGCTTTTTGCCTTAAGCGATGCTGTGCAAACCCTAGCCGAAACTCAATCATGTTCTCTAGAACAGTTAGGGCAACTCACAGAGACATTACAACACCTCGCCGCTGCCATTGAAGCTGATCAGAAAACTGACCCCTGAGTTGCTTACAGACTCGATGGAGAGGGCTTCATTAAGAATTAAATTTTTCATGGGGTCTCTCCGGCTGGCTTAAAAGCTAGGGGAAAATGTGCTACGACAACGAGAGTGCCCACAACTCATTAGGAGCGATTGATGCATTTTCCGACGCGGTATCTTGTTCTTCTTCCCTTGGCGGCGGCTATCAGTTTGTTGACCGCTAGCTGTAGCGAAAACAAAATCTCTCAATGCAATAAAATTATCAAAATCGCTAACGAGGCAGTTAGCCAAGCGAAAACTGTCACCAATGGCGGTCAAGCCAGCGACCCCAAAGCGATGCTCAAAGCTGCGGAGGCGATGGAACAGGCGTCTCAAAAGATGACAAATTTGCCAGTAAATGACCCCAAGCTCAAAGACTATCAAACAGGTTTTGTCCGGATGTATCGCGATACCAGCAAAGCCACCCGCGATTTTGTTGCAGCATTTAACAAGAAAGACCGCACGGCGGCAGAGAAAGCCTTGACAAATTTGCAGCAAGCGACTATTCCCGAAAAGCAATTAGTTGGAGATATTAATATCTACTGTTCTGGGAAGTAGCACACACTTAGAAAAAGCTGAATAACGTAAATTTTTGGGATAGGATAAATCCCGATCGCTTGCTAGGTCTCGTCAGGAGCAACTTGGGGTAAGCTCTTAATCTAAGAAACAGATTAGGTAAATGTCGTTGAAATATGCTCTGGTTCATGAGTGGTTGACGCCCAAAGCCACTGGCGGCTCAGAACTGGTAGTTCAAGAAATCTTGAAGCACGTTGATGCCGAGCTTCATGCTCTGATTGATTTTGAATCTACCAATCCCCAGAGCTATCTGTTTGGACGCTCAATCGGTACAACCTTTCTCCAAAACTTCCCACTTGCTCGCAACGGCGTCCAGAAATATCTCCCACTGCTACCCTTGGCGATCGAACAGTTGGACTTACGCGATTATGATGTCATCCTTTCCTCATCCCACGCCGTTGCCAAGGGCGTCTTAACTACCCCTCAACAGCTTCACATCTGCTACTGCCATACCCCCATGCGTTACGCCTGGGATTTGACGTTTGATTACTTAAAAAGCAGTCGGATGGGACGTGGGCCTCAAGGCTGGATTACGCGGTATTTGCTGCATCAGTTACGTCAATGGGATACTCTTTCGGCAAACCGGGTTGATTACTTCATTGCTAATTCTCAACACACGGCACGCCGAATTTGGCGCTGCTATCGTCGTGAAGCGGCAGTCATTTACCCACCCGTGAATATTGAACGATTTCCCTTAGTCGCTCAAAAAGAAAATTTTTATGTCACAGTTTCCCGACTAGTCAGCTACAAGCAGGTATCTTTAATTGTCCAAGCCTTTAATGAGTTGGGATATCCCTTGGTAGTGATTGGTGGTGGTCCGGACGAAGAGGCGATTCGCAAACTGGCACAACCGAATATACAGGTGCTGGGATTTTGTGAAGATACTGTGGTAGAGCAGTATATGACCCAAGCAAAAGCCTTCATATATGCTGCTTGTGAGGATTTTGGCATCGCTTTAGTAGAAGCCCAAGCCTGTGGCACACCAGTCATTGCCTATGGCGCCGGCGGGGCGCAAGAAACTGTTCTTGATATTCGGCAACATCCAGACAGTGGAACAGGTCTATTATTTCCAACCCAGAGTGCAGCCGCTTTGGTAGAAGCCGTGAAAACTTTTGAGAGATTACAATCCGCGTTTAGTCCCCAGCAGGCGCGACTAAACGCGGATTTGTTTGCTCCAGCTAAGTTTAGCGATCGCTACCTGACATTTCTCAAGCACTGCCAAACAAACAACCAATCTCGATATTTGCCAAATAAATTCCAGTTTCCCTGAGCCAATTCGCCTTCTTCAGCGTCTTGTGGCTTTATGATCGTGACGTGTGGTGTGAAGTGAAGGAGTAAGATGACTGCCGAAAGCCAACTTATCTCCGTCAAGATGTTGCGAGCGTTCGTGAAGCGAGGTTTTCAGCCACTCGCCTCCCGAAGCCAACAAAGAGGTCTGTCTCGACATCGCTTAGACGGAGATTTCGCCAAACGGCTGTTTGATGTTATGTTTTCCCTATCCGTTCTGATTTTGTTTTTGCCGCTTTACCTGCTATTGGTAATATTGATTGCAATCAGCTCACCGGGGCCAATTTTTTATGTGCAGGAACGTGTTGGGAGAAATTACAAGCCGTTTGGTTGTATTAAATTCAGAACAATGGTGGAAAATGCCGATGAACTGTTACTAGACATCATGGAAAAATCGCCTCATCTGCGGGCGGAATTTGAGGATAATTTTAAGCTCAAGCAAGACCCCCGACTTACCTGGATTGGAAGATTTCTGCGGCTGACAAGCCTTGATGAATCTCCTCAGTTCTGGAATGTCTTAAAGGGAGATATGAGTGTTGTTGGTCCTCGCCCCTTAGTGCCAGAGGAATTGCCCAAATACGGACGTCACATGGACAAAATTCTCACGATTCGACCGGGAATAACAGGACTCTGGCAAGTTTCTGGGCGTAATGATATCCCTTATCCCCATCGTGTCCAAATCGATGTTTACTACGTTAACTTTCGGAATTTTTGGCTAGATGTATGGCTCATTGTTAAAACAATTGGTGTCATTGTTTCTACCAAGAATAACGGTGCCTACTGAAAAGGATGCTTTCAATCGTTTAGGTATTGCCTTTTTGAGCAGTAGAAGGTTGAGTTGACAGAATCCTCTGTCCTCAACTTCCACTTTAAGAGCAAGAAACCGCCGAATCCTGTTAACGTAAACAGGGCTAACAACAAGACATCAAGGCGATCAAGGTACTCATGCCTGAGGCGTTGGTTAAAATATTGACCCCTTGCTCCTGACGGTTTGTGCGTGACCTTGCTCAACTTAATACCTGATTGATATTTTATACTTCAGTCTTTGTCATGGGAAAATTTTAAGTTAACTTAAGGAGTGATTCATGCACCTCCCAACACCTACGCTTGGGAGATTACGTTCATAGGCAAGCGATATTTGCCACGAGAACCCATATATTGTTATAGGAATTAAGAATGACCGAACGCAAGCGAGCGCTAATCACCGGTATTACGGGTCAAGATGGCTCCTATTTAAGTGAGTTATTGCTAGACAATGATTATGAAGTTCACGGAATTATTCGCCGGACTTCGACCTTCAACACTGACCGCATCGATCATATTTATGTAGACCCTCATAATGAAAATGCTCGGTTGTTTCTCCACTACGGAGATTTGACTGATGGCGTTACCCTGCGCCGAATTTTAGAACTTGTCAAACCGGTTGAGATTTACAACTTGGGCGCTCAATCTCATGTCCGAGTTAGTTTTGACTCACCAGAATATACGGTTGATTCGGTAGGAATGGGGACGTTGCGCCTGTTGGAGGCAATTCGCGACTATCGTCAGCGTACAAATATTGATGTGCGTTTCTATCAAGCGGGTTCTTCGGAAATGTTTGGGCAAGTCCAAGATGTTCCTCAAAAGGAAACCACGCCGTTTTATCCCCGCAGTCCCTATGCTTGTGCCAAGGTTTATGCCCATTGGCAAACGGTGAATTACCGGGAGTCCTACGGTATATTTGCCTGTAATGGAATACTGTTTAATCATGAATCGCCCCGACGTGGCGAGACTTTTGTCACTCGCAAAATAACAAGGGCAATTGCTCGCATTGTTGCTGGCAAACAGAAAAAAATTTACCTGGGCAATCTTGACTCAAAGCGCGATTGGGGCTATGCCAAAGACTATGTAAAAGCGATGTGGCTGATGCTACAGCAAGATGAACCGGATGATTATGTCGTCGCAACCGGTGAAACTCACTCAATTCGCGAATTTCTGGATTTATCCTTTAGTTGTGTCAATCTAAATTGGCAAGACTATGTGGAGTTTGATGAGCGTTATCTCCGTCCGGCGGAAGTGGACTTGCTGATTGGGGACCCCAACAAGGCTCTTCAGAAGCTCGGTTGGAAGCCTTCTGTAACGTTTGAGGAGTTAGTTGCCCTCATGGTGGAGGCAGACTTACGAGCGCTCAATCTGACTTGCTCGAATGGGGGGCCGCACTCAACCGATGATAATGCCTATATCCGTCAAGGTGTCGGCAGTATGGTGGATTGAGCGGTTGAAAAAAAATTTAGAATAGTCCATCAAACAGGAAGCGATCGCTTTTTGTGCAGTCTCAAACGCTGGGTAAGGATTCTTCAAGAGATGACAACTATGGATTTGAGCAACAAACGGATTCTCGTAACCGGTGGGGCGGGTTTTCTGGGGCGTCAGGTAGTAGAGCAGTTATGTGAAGCTGGGGCAAAAAGGGAGAAAATTACCATAGTGCGATCGCGTGACTACGACTTGCGCGAGATAGACAAATGTAAACAAGCTGTAGCAGAGCAAGATATCGTCATCCACCTTGCTGCCCACGTCGGCGGCATTGGACTTAATCAGGTAAAACCCGCCGAATTGTTCTATGACAACCTAATGATGGGCACACAGCTCATTCATGCGGCATATCTGGCGGGTGTGGAAAAGTTCGTTTGTGTCGGTACAATTTGCGCCTACCCGAAATTTACTCCCGTACCGTTTAAGGAAGATGACCTCTGGAATGGCTACCCGGAGGAAACTAATGCCCCTTATGGTGTTGCCAAAAAAGCCTTGTTAGTGCAACTGCAAGCTTACAAACAGCAGTACGGCTTCAATGGCATTTACTTGCTACCTGTCAATTTATATGGACCAGAAGATAACTTTAATCCTGATAGTTCTCATGTCATCCCCGCTTTAATTCGGAAGGTACATGAGGCACAACAAAAGGGTGAAAAGCAATTACCCGTTTGGGGTGATGGTAGTCCGACTCGTGAGTTTTTGTATTCCACCGATGCGGCACGGGGTATTGTGATGGGGGCAACTGATTACAATGAGCCGGAGCCTGTAAATTTGGGTACGGGTTATGAAATTACGATTCGTGACTTAATTACCATTATTTGCGAATTGATGGAATTTGAAGGAGAAATTGTCTTGCAAACTGATAAACCAAATGGGCAACCGCGTCGTTGTTTGGATACCGAAAGGGCAAAGCAAGCTTTTGGTTTTACAGCAGAAGTTGGTTTTAAGGAAGGGCTGAAAAATACAATTGATTGGTATCGTCAACACGCGGTTTAAATATGACGTTTTGGAGGTAGATTAAGAGCAAAATGTGTTGGGCTGGGAG
>CADCTM010000713.1 GCA_902805485.1 uncultured Coleofasciculus sp.
CCAAAATCATCAATACACAGATGAATTTTTCTTTTCTTCAACTCCAGGAGGATCTCTTTTACCAAGTCGGGATTGTCCATAACTACGCTTTCGGTAATTTCCAGCTTCAAACTACCAACAGCAACTCCTGTTTCTTGCAGCACTTGATCAATTTGTTCGAGTAAATCGGGTTGAGTGAACTGTTTGCAAGACAAATTAACATTCATCGTCAACGGCTTAGAAGCCGGAAATTGCTCTTGCCACAGTCTCAACTGGCGACAAGCTTTCCACAACGTCCACCAACCAATGGGGGTAATCAGTCCCGTTTCTTCTGCCGTCGGGATAAACTCACTTGGAGAGACTAAGCCACGTTGCGGGTGCTGCCAACGGATTAAAGCTTCAAAACCCGTAATCCTACCCGTGTAGAGCGAGACAATTGGTTGATAATAAACTTGAAATTCTTTCCGTTCAATGGCTCGCCGCAAATCGGTTTCCATCTGTAACCGATCAATCGATTGGCTATGAATAGCTGCATCAAACACTTCATAGCAAGCTTTACCTTTGGTTTTAGCGCTATACATAGCAATGTCAGCATCTCGCAGCAGATCTTCCGGTTGTAGGATGCTATCTTGTCCCGCTTTGCTGTTGTTATTGCTGGTATTTAAAGCAATACCAATGCTGATCGTCATGAACACTTCGCACCCATCCAAATAGAAAGGTGAACTCAACGTTTCATTAATTTCCTCAGCAATCCGAGTCGCGTCCCTGATATCCTGAATTCCTTCAATTAGGATCGCAAATTCATCTCCTCCAAGGCGTGCCACGGTATCAGTTGGACGCAGGCAACCCTGGAGCCGACGCGCAAAACACTGAAGTAATAAATCACCAATTTTGTTTCCCAGGCTATCGTTAACCAACTTAAAACGATTGAGATTTAGAAATAATACAGCAAATTGATAGGGCTTAGTTTTGGCGTTATTTTTAGGGATTAGTTTGGCTCGTCGAACCGTTTGCCGCAACCGATCCATGAATAAAGCGCGGTTAGATAACCCTGTTAATTGATCGTAAAAAGCATTGTGAATTAGTTGTTCTTCGGCAAGTTTGCGATCAGTAATATCAAAGGCGTAGATACGGAGGCAGTTGAATTCTGGCACATGATGCAGCACTTGTTCGTAATAAAGCTCACCAATTTTCAGCTCCCGCTTCAGAGAACCTTTGCGTTGCAGTACTGTCGCCATTGATGGCACTCGAGAGAGAAACGGATGCTTTTCTCCTGTTTCCTGTAAGCCTGGGAATAATCGCATCGCTTCTGGATTAAGATAACGCACGTTACCTTTTAAATCGGTTTCAACAATGGGATTCGGGCTTAATAGGGCAATAGATGCTAGTCTTGCGCTCTCTTTTTCTGACAAGCGGCGGTCTGTAATATCTATCCCAACACTAAATACAAAGTCCAGTTTGCCCGTTTTATTAAAGATTGCTTGATGCCGCCATTCTATTAATAATTCTCGACGCTCTTTTGTTAGTAAGCGGTTTTCT
>CADCTM010000714.1 GCA_902805485.1 uncultured Coleofasciculus sp.
GAGCGACACGGTTAAGTGTGGCTGTTTTCGTCAGGATGTTGCTGATGTGATTATCAACAGTGCGCTTACTGATTTCTAGCTGCTGGGCAATTTCCTGATTGGTTAAGCCAGCGGCTACGAGTTCTATGATTTGTACTTCGCGATCGCTAAGAGACGCGGGGGTATAAGATTCGCCACCAGCCATAGGTATTTTTCCCTTGGTATATTTACTTACCATCTTCTTCGATTTTAGAAGATTGTTCGTTGCCTCAGTCTTGGAAAATCAGGGATCAAGGCGATGATTTTGCTACTTCTAAGCCTGGAGGCGTAACTCAGGACGAATCAGGCAACCTATTATGTAACCTATGTATAACCTATGTAACGCCTGAGGTAATCCGTTGTGTAACAGATATGACTAATGACTCGGTGTAAAGGTGACTTTATTACGATCTTCATTAACGAAGGGCGATCGCTCTGGTAGTCTGAAAAAGTCGAGATGTGGAAAGCCGTGACCAATCTTCGTGTACTCTGCCTTGGTGAAATATTATTCGACTTGCTTGCCGATCAATTAGGGCGATCGCTTGAAGAAGTCGAATCCTGGACTCCTTATCCAGGAGGCGCGCCGGCAAATGTTGCCTGTGCGTTAGTTAAGTTAGGGACTTCTGCTGGTTTTGTGGGGTGCGTGGGTGAAGATAAGCCAGGAAATGATCTGGTACAACTGTTACAGGATATTGGGGTGGATAGCACCGGCGTCCAACGCCATCTTACTGCACCGACACGACAAGTTTATGTGGTGCGTTCCGAAAAAGGCGATCGCGAATTTGCGGGTTTTGGTGAACTAGATACCTCCCAATTTGCTGACGCTTTCTTAGATGCCTCCAAGTTACCTGAGTCTTTATTTGAAACTGCTGATTTTTTAGTTTTAGGGACTTTGGAGTTGGCTTATCCCCAAACTCGTGAGGCGATTTTCAAAGCACTTCAATTTGCCGAGCAATATGACGTAAAAGTTTTGGTTGATATCAACTGGCGTCCGATGTTTTGGCCGGACGAGAGTGCTGCTAAACCGCTAGTTAGAGAACTTTTAAAGAAAGTCGATTTTCTCAAAATTGCCAAAGAAGAAGCCGAATTGTTCTTTGATACTACAGACGCTGGAGCAATTACGCATCGTCTGGGTTCAGTTGAAGGCGTGTTAGTCACGGATGGGGATAAAGGCTGTAATTACTGTTTAAATGACCATGAAGGAAAGCTTTCTGCCTTCTCGATGGATGTTAAAGATACCACAGGGGCTGGTGATGGTTTTGTTGCTGGTTTCATCCACCAGTTATGTCAGAATGGATTGAAATGTTTGGCTACACCTGAGTCAGCAAAAAATGTTGTGAGATATGCGACTGCTGTAGGAGCATTAACAACTTTAAAACCTGGAGCAATCGCGGCTCAACCAACATTAAGTGAGGTGGAGGCATTTCTCAAGAAAATTGGGGAATGATCAGTTTTAGGCGGCGCAATTGAAACGACAGCTAGAGTAAACTTTACCTATC
>CADCTM010000715.1 GCA_902805485.1 uncultured Coleofasciculus sp.
ATTCCCTTTTTTGGTATGCAATCGTTCTGCCAAGCTGAGAGCCAGCTGTCCAAATTTATAACCGAGTTCAATGTCTTGAACAACTCCACATAGAACAAATCCGTAGGCAGCATAATACATCGGTGACCAGATAGCATTACCGTAGTTGATTGATAAATTTACCGTTTTGCATATAATCAGTATCCACAGTGCTGGTGATACTATGAATGCAGCAGACCCTATATTCGCTAGGATTGACATTGCTGCTAGCGGTTCTGGTGCAGTCATCTCTGGTAAATTAATCAAGTCTTCGATTTCTCGTTGGGCGAGTAGTGCCGCCGTTGACTCCAATTCCCTTTGAATATCTGCCTGACTTGGATTTTCTATTAAATCTATACCCAAGAGCTTTAACGCTTCCAAGCCAGTTTTTAGTACTTCTTTCAGGTTTCCCTGTGACAAATATCCTTGAATTCTGCTATCGTAAGCCTGTACTTTGTCAACCACTGTTTTGGCACGAGCGAGTACCACTTCTACCAACTGTTCCATCGCATCAAAGCGACCCTGGAGATACGCCGCTTCTGCTGCTTCTGAGTACAGCGCTAAGGTAAGGTCATACTCACTCTGCCAACTCTCTGCATTGAGGAGTTGAAGCCCTGTAGTGAAATACTTCAAAGCGGCTTCATAAGCCGTTGCTGCCTTTGCTTTCTGACCGGCCCTTAAATTCAAGCTGGCAAGTTCAGTTCGTTCTGATCGAGCAGTGACTAGCTCAAGTCCTTGATTGAGATGATCCACGACTTCAAATAGCCGATTGGATAGTCGCTCTGGTGAAGTTTTTTCGAGTAAATTGCGACCGATTTGGAGATGAACCGCTTGTTTGTGCGACTCATCAATCAAAGCATAAGCCGCTTGCTGAACGCGATCATGCAAAAACTTGTAGTCTTGAACTAACAAGTTTTCGTCTAATTCAGATAGAGGTTGAATTAATCCAGCTTGGATGGCTGCTAGTAAACTCTGGAAAATTACTTTCGGCGATTTTTCACAAACGATCGCCAATGTCCTTAAATCAAATTCAGCCCCGATACAAGCCGCGATGGAGAGAATTTGCTGTGTTGCTGCCGGTAATTTTTGCAACTGACGCAGCAGTAACTCCACCACATTATCCGTGATCGCTTGAGCTTCAATCTCAGCCAGGTTCCACTGCCAACTCAACTGTTGGGCATCAAAGGTCAACAGGTTTTCGCCATACAGCAGCTTCAAAAATTCACCCACAAAGAAAGGGTTGCCCTCGGTTTTACGTGACACAGCTTGGGCTAGGGAGCGAACGATATCAGGATTGTGATGTAATGTCTCAGCTATCAGTTGACTCAACGGTTCCAGGGTTAAGGGGGTCAGGATGATTTCCTGAAGTATTGCTCCCCCTTTTCGCAGGCGCTCTAGCGTTAAGACCAACGGATGCGTTGGAGTCAGTTCGTTATCGCGGTAGGCTCCGATCAAAAACAGATACTGGCTTTGCTCATCCAGTAAGATGA
>CADCTM010000716.1 GCA_902805485.1 uncultured Coleofasciculus sp.
ACCGATTATTAAAGGAACAAATAGCGCCTTAGAAGTAGCAAAATGGCTACAGCCTCAAGTCATGCTGCCGACGGCTGCACCAGGCGATGTCATTTATGAGGGATTACTCATTAATTTACTTCGTGCCGTCGGAAACATTGAAGAATTTCGCTCATTGTTGGCTCAGAACAATCTCTCAACTCAGGTGATTGAACCTAAACCTCGCGAACGCTTTGAACTGCAACTGAAGCCTCGCGTCTTCGCTATTTAAAGGTTGAGGAAATTAGACTTATATATAGTCTATGAAAACCAAGCAGTAAATCCAAATTCATCTGTGTACCCTGCGGTAAAACGCTATTACGTCTAAATCTGTGTGCATTTGTGGTGCTAAATTTCATAGAATAATTGCCAACAGTTCGATTGCTTTAATAACCTCCCTAATTCAGTTTAAATAACGAGTTAGTAGTAAGGGAAATTCCTAAAATCTACTTAGCATTAACTCCGAAAAGACTGCTACGGTTTTAAAGCTGGCGTTAATTTTAGTCGAAACACACTAAACGCTTGGTTCACTTCCTGCAAAAGCCTAATTAACGGTCGAGAATGTTGCTCAATAACGAAGAGTAAAGGCAATAACGCGACTACTCGTAAAACAGCAGAGGGGGAAAAAAATCCCAGTAAACCGCGTAAACGAACTGGGCAAGAAACCCCTCCGTTGCCGTTCCCAATGCGTCCGTGACACCCGCCATTGCAGAAGCGATCGCAAAATAAACCGCTTGACTTTTTGCCGACGTCATACTACTCATTTGGATATTATTACTGCACAAATCAATTGCCGCCCACGTCCCGCCACTGAACAAATGGAGCAAGGGTAGCCACAGCCATAAATCCACCGCTTTCCCTCCCTTCCCCAGCCAAAACAAAGGCATCACCACCGCCAGTATCCCAACAGTTAAAAGAATTTGCAGAAGCGAAAAGTAAAGCAAAAATGTTAAAAAATTAGCATCCTTATACCACGCCTCCCAAACGTTGCCAGATGACATAGATATACTAGAGTTAATATTATCTGGTTATTGATTAATAGTTTAGCTTTTCTACCTCTTCCTCACTTAATTATCCTCACTTCCAGGAGTTTAATTTCACTTGTTTTCTTAGGTTTTACCTCCTTGGTTCAGCTCAACAACTGCTCTGTGGAAAATCTAACGCTGGACAGTAACTTTTAATTTAGAAGATGAAGAACACCAGGAAGTATAGTTAATCGCTAACTATGAGCATACTTTGAGTGGTTGATCCTTAACTAAGGTGCTAACATATTCTATACTTCCAATGATGACTAATTCCCAACCCGCTTCTGGATATACATTACCTGTTTTCGCCTGTGCCTCCGCGCTTGCCGCTTTGCATTGGTTACAAGAACAACCACTCAGGACTGTTTCAATTGATTTAATTGAACCATCAGAAACCGTAGAAATTCCGATCGAGCAAGTTGCTGGAATTAGTAAAAATAGTGCGTTAGCTGTTACGATAAGTAATCCAGGTGCTAACCTAGATATCACCCGTAATACGCCAATTTGGGCGTTAGTAGAATGGGCACAACCTGAACAAATAGAACAAATAAGATTGCTTGGTGGGGAGGGGATTGGGCGACAATTAAATTCTGAGGGTAAGGCGGCAATTTATAGTTACGCAGAGCGGTTATTCCAAGAAAATTTAAAACGTCAGTTACTACAAGGCGAAAAAATTCAAGTAACAATTATTCTGCCAGAAGGGCGTCAGTTAGCTCAACGAACTTCAAATGCAGCTTTCGGTGTTGTTGAGGGACTTTCACTGTTGGGAACAACAGGCATTTCTCAACCTCTGAGCGCTCCTGGGCAACTGGAAGCTTACCAGGAAGAATTACAACAGAAAGCGCTTCGTTTTAACTGTTTAGTGTTTTGTGTGGGGGAAAATGGTTTAGATTTAGCGCAACAGTTGGGCGTGAATTCTGAGCAATTAATTAAGACGGCAAATTGGTTAGGGCCGTTGTTAGTGGCGGCGGGTTTACTACAAGTGCCAAATATTTTATTGTTTGGCTACCACGGGAAGTTGATTAAACTAGCGGGTGGGATTTTTCATACTCATCACCATCTTGCGGATGGACGGTTAGAAATTTTAACGGCACACTGCGCTCAATTAGGTTTACCCACGCCTGTATTACAAGAAGTTTTTCAGAGTGCGACGACGGAAGCGGCGTTGAAGTACCTGCGTGAGTTGGACAAGAGTAATGGCACTAATTGGGTCAATCAAGTTTATAACGCGATCGCTTCTACCATTGATACCCGCTCAATTGACTATATCCGCAAACACTCAGAGCAAACCGTTCGCATCGGCACAGTGCTATTTGACCGCGATCGCAAAATCCTTGTCCAAAGCAAAACAGGTGCCGCGTTATTATCACAATTATGTTAGCTTTGTATGAATCTCTACAAGCTTAAACTATAAAAACCATCAGGTTTCGACTACGCTATTCAGGCGATGGGTTCTTGTTTTCCAAGACATACTTTGGAAGCGAGATATTGGCACAATTACACTATTGGTAACTCGGACACATAGCGTGACACTACAGACAGAACAAGCATCTCACACTCCAGAGACGTTAGCGGACTCTCTAGAAGACAAGTTGAATCGCCAGATGATCGTCATTCTGGACTTTGGCTCTCAATATTCCGAACTCATTGCCCGTCGCATCCGGGAGACTCAAGTTTATTCGGAAGTTCTTTCTTATCGCACCACCGCCGAACAACTGCGTCAGCTTAATCCTAAGGGAATTATCCTCTCCGGTGGACCGAGTTCCGTCTATGATGCAGGCGCACCTCTATCGGACTCCGAAATCTGGAATTTAGGTATACCCGTGTTGGGGGTATGCTACGGAATGCAGTTGATGGTGCAACAACTGGGTGGTAAAGTGACGCGGGCGAAACGAGCCGAGTATGGTAAAGCCTCGCTACTCATTGATGACCCCACGGACTTATTAACCAATGTTGAAGATGGCTCAACGATGTGGATGAGCCACGGAGACTCGTGTCAGGCGTTGCCAGTTGGGTTTGAAACCCTAGCACATACCGAGAATACACCTTGTGCAGCGATCGCGGATCACCAGAAGAAACTCTACGGCGTCCAATTCCATCCGGAAGTCGTGCATTCCGTTTGTGGTCTTGCTTTAATTCGCAACTTCGTCTACCACATCTGTGACTGCGAACCGACCTGGACAACAGCGGCTTTTGTTGAAGAATCAATTCGAGAAATTCGAGCCAGAGTTGGGGACAAACGGGTATTGTTGGCGCTATCGGGTGGAGTAGATTCGTCTACCCTGGCATTTTTGCTCCACAAGGCAATTGGCGACCAGCTAACTTGTATGTTCATCGATCAAGGCTTCATGCGGAAAGAAGAGCCAGAGCGGTTGGTGAAGCTATTTAAGGAGCAATTTCATATTCCTGTAGAATATGTGATGGCACGCGATCGCTTTCTTGCTCAAGTAAATGGGATCACTGATCCTGAAGAAAAACGCCGCCGCATTGGTCACGAATTTATCCGCGTTTTTGAAGAAGAATCCCGACGCCTTGGACCTTTTGATTATCTCGCTCAAGGCACGCTCTATCCAGACGTAATTGAGTCAGCCGACACCAATGTAGACCCCAAAAGCGGTGAGCGAGTTGCCGTGAAAATCAAGAGCCATCACAATGTTGGTGGCTTACCGAAAGACTTACGCTTTAAGCTTGTTGAACCGTTGCGGAAACTCTTCAAAGATGAAGTGCGAAAAGTCGGTCGCTCAATTGGCTTACCCGAAGAAATTGTCCGGCGGCATCCCTTTCCCGGTCCCGGTTTAGCGATTCGGATTATTGGAGAAGTCACCGCAGAACGCCTTAATATCTTACGCGATGCTGATTTTGTTGTCCGCGATGAAATTAGTAAACAGGGGATGTACCACGACTTTTGGCAAGCCTTTGCCGTGTTGCTACCGGTGCGGAGTGTTGGAGTCATGGGCGACCAACGCACTTATGCATACCCAATTGTCTTACGCCTGATTAATAGTGAAGATGGCATGACTGCTGATTGGTCACGAGTTCCTTACGACTTGTTGGAAACCATTTCCAACCGAATTGTCAACGAAGTCAAGGGTGTTAACCGGGTAGTTTACGATATTACCTCTAAACCCCCTGGAACTATCGAGTGGGAATAAGCCACTAAGTTGAGTAGCATCGTAGGGGCGTACAGCCGTGCGCCCTTACAGCGTATTGTTCAGTGCTGAAAATTATAAAAATATTTTAATAAAAGCTTTATTACAATTTATGTAGCTACTCTCAACTATTGACATAAGTGATGTACCGATAATGCCGATGAGTTCACTACAAAAAGTTACCAAATCTAGAGCCAATTCTGCCTTCAAAGCCTTAATGTCCGTCCATTGGTGGATGGCAGCGTGCTACTTTGTCTTATTCACCACTGGGACGTTTATGTCTCAGTTGCCGAGCGAGTTTTTTATTCGCAGTCCGCTCTATGATTTTCACAAATCCATCGGCACGTTGGTAATGGCATTGCTAACCTGGAGAATCTTGATTTTGCTGCGCGTGTGGTGGCGCAAATATACCAAACGTCCGCCAAAGTTTACGCCGGAATGGTTTAAAACAGTAACTCTGCATACAAGTTTGTATGTATTTATGTGGGCTGTTCCGATTACAGGATTCTTACTTTCCAACTCATATAAAAGCAATAATGTGAAATTCTTTGGGCTGCCGTTGCCAGATATTTTCCCTCAAGATTCGGCAATGGTGGATCTAGGTAGAAACTTGCATTTTTGGCTGGCATACACATTTTTGGCATTTATTATCTTGCACATTGTGTTGCAGTGGAAGGTTGCAAAGGCGATGTGGCGGCGGTTCTTAGGAACAATTAAAACTCGGTTCAAGTTTTTGGCGAATTGAAGAATAAATTGATCACGGAATTTTTTCAATAAGCTGTAAAGTCGAACAAAAAATAACTCAATGTTCTACGGAATTAGAGCGTCACTTGATTACCCAACGACCTCACTCCTTGTATTTAAGTTATCCTGTCCCAATAACTAGATGCACCGTGACTAACCCCCAAACCTAGCCAGAAATATCGGTAGGATAATCAGTGTGAATCGCTTCTAACTTCATCAGAATCTTCGGCTTGAGCTTTTCAAACTCCTGCTTGAGGACTCTTTTACTAAATTGAGGCTGACCGGATGAGCTTAAGGTTTGACTGGTATTTGCCCATTTTGTCAACAGTTTGCATTGGGCGGGGGCAATGGTTGAGGTCATGACATTGCCACAGTGATCTGGTTCTGAGAGGGCAAAAAACAAAATGCGGTAAGAGCCTGCTTCTCCCAAAAGCCTCACTGTTTTCTGACCTAGATCACTTTTCATATCCAGGTAGCAAGGCAGCCAGTTAGCACCATGTTCGCGATTATGCAGGGCAGTGATCCACAGCATCATTGGATGTGGTGATTCTATAAATAAAAATTGGTTGTAGCGGCTGCTAACTTGGCGGTTCTGGATGTCTTGCTTTTTTAACATCACCCAAAGAGTAGCTAAAGATTCACCATTGGCTTTGATGATGTGGGGAAAGACAATTTGCTGCTGGGGTTTGTTTGTCGGCCAAGACTGCTGTAGACAAATTTCATCAACGGAAAGAGAAGGCTTGCGTGGTGGCTCCTTTACAAATTTCGAGACTTTCAGCTTATCACCAATTCGATCGCTCAGGTGTCGTCCTTGGTTAATGCTTTCTTCTAAACGTTTTAATACCCGTAGGACTTCTTCAACGCTTTGAGGACGGGCGCTTGGCTCTTTTGCTAGACAACTCATTACCAAATTCTTGAGGGGAATGGGTAATTTTAGGTCAGGATTGATTGATTCAAAGCTTCTCGGAGGAGCGAAATGATGCGCTTTGTACCAACCACCGAAGGAATGACTTTCTCCGATGATCGGCATTTCCCCTGTTAGCATCTCAAACATCATCACGCCCAAGCTGTAAATGTCTGAGCGTTTATCGAGTTCTTTCCCCTCCATTTGTTCTGGAGAGCAATAAGCGAGAGTGCCCATAAATGAGTGAGTTTGGGCGCTGTCAGACTCCATCAGCTTGGCAATGCCAAAGTCGAGGATTTTGACAAGTTCACCGAATGACCCGTCTTGAAGAACGAGAATGTTGCTGGGCTTAATATCTCGATGAATGATCGGGCTAAGTTTGCCGCTCATAATAATACCTTTATGAGCGCATTGCAGCCCGGAGCAGATTTGGCGGGTAATGTTTAAAAACCGAGTTAGAGGGAGGGGTTGCCGCCGAATGACTTCGCTTAAGCTTTCTCCTTCCAGGTATTCCATGACGTAGAAGGGAATTTCATCTTCGTCCACGCCATAGTCTCTGACTCGAACAATATGATTGCCTTTTTCACCGAGCAGGGCACAAATTGTCGCTTCCTGCTCAAAGCGATCGCGCATTTTCTTGTTGAGCAATGCCTGGGAGAGAAATTTAACGGCAACAATTACGCCTCCCAATAGCTTATCTTTGGCTTGATAAACCCGACCCATAGCGCCTTTACCTATCAGCTCGACGAGTTGATAGCGATTGGCGAGTAAGCGACCATTGTTAGGGTCCATCGTCATGATTTGGTGTGTGCAGCTTGGAGGAATTGGGGAATATACCTATTCATCAATGTAATCTGGACATAATTCGGATTTTTGGAAAAAAACTTTCCCGAATTAATAATCGGAAACTCGCTATCTCAATTTAGCGAAGTTGTATATTATCCTCAAACATCAAGGGAGCTGAGGGAGATACCCAAGCCCGATCATACGGCTAGGGTTATGTCACAGAATCAATTGCTCTATTCTGTCAAAAGATTGTAGTTTCCATAATCATTTATTCAGGCGTCGCGCCGCGAACAACTTATGAGAAGTTGAACTGACTTATTCAAAGGATTCTTGAATCTTGTTATTCTGGCTGACGCTCCAGAGTTGCCTCCATTGTGCTTGTAAGGTAATGACCTGCCATAATGCCGGAGGAAAGGTAGTAAGTATTTTCGTTGAGCCGATGTCGTGTCTCAAAACCACTACGCCGTTGGCGATCGCCTAAAACCCAGTAGCGTTGCACGATTGATTCTGGAGTCACCCAACCTTCACCCTCGACGCGACCTAATACACTATGTTGTAAGACAAATGTGTACTGTCGCTCCCCAACATCCAGACGCCCCCGATACTGAAAAGAGATATCTGCCCGCTCACTGTCCGGAAAAACCAGCTTTGTGACCATCGTAAACCAGTTTTCCCGACCCCAGGCAACGATTGTTCCGCCTTTGACCATTATTGGCATTCCATTGCGCTCCAACCAATTTCCTTGGAGTGTCCAACGTCCTGCCTCCATTAAAAAGGTGTGAGCCACGGTATTATCCTTTGCTTATTGTCGAACAATTGCCGTTTTCTTTCATCCTTTTCCAGGCTGGCTATTCGGTTAATCACAGTAATTTCCGTGACTGGCATAGATTAGGATGACTGGCAGTTAGTAGTCTTAGGTTAGTATAACCAAAGTCCTCTAGAGTATAGAGTACAAGCAAATGGCTTTAATCGTAAAAGTCCCTCGCTAGATAGATGTTGCCCAGAGGTAAGGCTGATTTTGCTCCAGTGACTTGAGGCAGATTACCGGCAAGGTTTTGCTCGCGCCAATGCGCTAAAACGGCAAAGGCGATCGCTTCTTTGAAATCCGCATTTACCCCAGCTTCATCAGTCGTCAGTACCTGTATCGATTCTAACAGGGCTTGTAGGCGTTGCTTCAAATAGAGATTGCGACTTCCACCTCCACATAACAGCACCTCGTCAGGCATCTTCGGCAAGAAGCGACGATAACTCTCAACAATTGAAACCACGGTTAATTCGGTTAATGTTGCGAGCAAATCTGCAGGCGTTAGATTGTAAGCTTCGCTTTGGGCTAAACAGGCTTTCAGGTAATCGACACCAAACAATTCCCTTCCTGTAGATTTTGGCGGCGGTACTTGAAAAAAGTCAAGACTGAGCCACTGTTCTAGCAGAGTCTGGCAAACAACGCCGCGACGTGCCCAGTTTCCATCTTTGTCATAGGTTTGGCTACCATTGGTAAAATGCTCGACAGCTAAGTCTAAAAGAGCATTTCCGGGTCCTGTATCCCACCCACACACTGATTCTAGCCAATTTCCTTGACGCGCTGGCAGATAAGTCACGTTACCAATGCCCCCAATATTTTGGACACATCGATGGTGGGTTGGCGATGAAAGCAAATAGGCATCTACCCTGGACACTAGTGGTGCCCCTTGCCCTCCTGCCGCAATGTCAGCAACACGGAAATTGCTCACTGTCTTAATTTTGGTCAACTGAGCAATTACCTCTCCCCGTCCAAGTTGTAGGCTGTATCCTAATGCCAATCCTTTTGGCGGTTGATGGTAGACTGTTTGACCGTGGGAACCAATTAAAGTCGCTTTTATGCCATCTCTTTGAATTGCTTGTGCCGAGGTGGCGAATTGAAAAGCGATCGCATCATCTAATTGTGCCAACTCTGCCATCGAAAGTGCGGCGCCTGCACAGACTTTGAGAATTTGCTCTCTTAGCTCAGTTGGGTAAGGATAAGTTGCACCTGCGATTAACTTAACTTTTAAATCAACATCCGTACCAGTAATTTCTACGC
>CADCTM010000717.1 GCA_902805485.1 uncultured Coleofasciculus sp.
TAGACAGTTTGCAACCTCAGCACGCTGCTTATATCGGCACAGTGGCGTTAGGATTCTTGCCCTTGCCGGGGGATACGTCACTGTGGATTGAAATCTCGCCGGGGATCGAAATTAACCGCATTACAGATATCGCCCTGAAAGCTGCCTCTGTACGTCCTGGAGTGCTGTTTGTCGAACGCCTTTACGGACTGCTCGAAATTCATTCCAGCCGACAAGGCGAAACACGGGCGGCAGGTAAAGCGATTTTGGAGGCGATGGGAGTCCGCCGAGAGGAATGCCTGAAGCCACGGGTTATTTCTAGTCAGATTATTCGTAATATTGATGCATATCAAACCCAATTGATTAATCGCACCCGACGCGGACAGCTACTTTTGGCAGGACAAACGCTTTATGTTTTAGAAGTTGAACCGGCAGCCTATGCGGCACTGGCGGCAAATGAAGCGGAAAAATCGGCGGCGATTAATATTCTCCAAGTCCAGGCGGTGGGCAGCTTCGGACGCCTCTATTTGGGGGGGGATGAACAGGATATTCTGGCGGGTTCTGAGGGGGCGTTGGCGGCAATTGAAAGTGTGCCGGGACGTGAAAATTCCATTAGTAATCGTAAGGAGTAGCGCTTAATTAAAAATTAGAAACTAATGAATTCTTGGCTGGATTAAGTAAAGGAGATTTATATTTTAGATGGCTAATATGGAGCATCTTGCACTTCTTAAAAAGGGGGCAGTGAGATGGATTGAGTGGAGAAGTTTAAATCTACAGATAGAACCAGATTTAAGTGAAGTTGACCTGAGTGGCGCTAACTTCAGAGGTGCTAATTTGCAAGGGGTTAATTTAAGCAAAGCTGACCTCAGTAAGACGAAGCTGATTGCCGCCGACCTCAGTACGGCTAATCTCAATAATGCTTACCTCAAGCAAGCTGAATTGATTGATGCTAACCTCAGAATGGCTAGCCTGATTGGCAGTAACCTTGTTGAAGCTAACTTGAGTGGGGCGGATTTGGCGCAAGCAAATTTAATCGGTGCTGACCTAACAGGTGCTAACTTGAGTGGGGCGGATCTAAGCGAGGCTAATTTAATTGGGACGGGTTTGAGAGGGGCGAATTTGAAGGGTGCTAACTTGAGTGGGGCGAAGTTGAAAAGGACTAACCTCAGTGAGGCGAACCTGACGGAGGCTAACCTCAATAATACTGACCTTAGTTATGCGAATCTTTCCCGTGCGGAAATGATGGGGGTTTATCTATACAAAGCTGACCTCCAAAACGCTAATTTGAATGAGGCGCGCCTGAGTAGTGCTTACATTTTTGGGGCTAATTTGAGCGAAGCTGACCTCACCGGGACAGACTTCAGATGGACGAACCTCAGCACAGCGAACTTTCACAAAGCTGACCTTTACGGCGCTAACCTTAGAGGGGCAAATCTTAGTAAAGCGAACTTTTATAAAGCGAACCTTTACCGCGTCGATCCCAGAGCAGAAAACTTAAACAAAGCTATTCTTCAAGAAGCACTGAT
>CADCTM010000718.1 GCA_902805485.1 uncultured Coleofasciculus sp.
CCGGAGTAATTCGTGAATCATAGCCTTGGATACTCTTGGGATCAAAAGGTAATTTCACAGGGATACGTTTCACGACTTTAGTGAAGTTACCTGTAGCGTTATCGGGAGGCAGTAGAGCAAATTGAGCGCCGGATGCTGGAGAAATACTATCAACACGACAGAGGAAAGTACGACCGGGAAAAGAATCAAGTTTAATTTCTACTAACTGCTCTGGCTGAACATCTTTAAGTTGGGTTTCTTTGAAGTTAGCTGTCAGCCAATAGTCGTTTGCGACAATTGCCATTAAAGGACTACCAGGTTGTACCGGCTGCCCAACTTCCACGATTTTACGACCGACTCACCCACTGGCAGGAGCAACAATATTTGTGTAAGAAAGCTGTAGTTGAGCGTCTTTAAGAGAGGCTTCAGCTTGAGCGATGGCAGATTAAGCCACAGCGTACTGCACGCGGTTTACCTCAGTTTGTTGACCACTTGTCGCCTGTTGCAGCCCACCTTTTCTTCGTTGGTGGAGGCGAAACTCCAGTAGCGATACCCAAAAATACTGGCTGCAACTAGTCCAACCCCTGCCACTGTGAAAATCAGTGGTTTGCGATTTTTCATTTTTAGGTGCAGGTTCCGTCGGTTGCTCCGCCTCCGGCTCTGGCTTGGTGTTGACTTCTGGAGCAGTTTCTTCAACGCTTGGAGTTTGTACCTTCGTCAGCGTGGCAAGTTCTTCGGCAGAAAGCAGCTTTTTTCTACCACTGCCGTGCCGTGTCCATTTCCATTTAACGAGCTATTGTTTGTGCGTTCCCTTGGGAAAAAAGTTCTAATCCGGTAGCCGAGATTGTGAGGAGAGTGTTGTCATGAATGCCACTCACAAGGCTTTGTCTATCAAGACTAAACGCAGCAGCATTCAACCCACTTAACCAACCAAAATATCCCTGCGCTGCAAAACTTTCACTAACTCATAGCTAGGGGCGATCACGTCTGTTAAGTATCTTGTCAGTCGGGTATGCCAACTACCTCACCAGTACCCTCAATCACTTCACCAATTTGATAAGCTGCAACATCCTGTGACTTAAACCAGTTAAGGGTTTCGTCTGCCTGCTCTGGCGGGACAATTAGCACAAAACCAATCCCCATGTTGAAGGTATTAAACATGGAGTTCTCACTGACCTGACCCGCTTGAGCCAACCACTGAAATATCGGTGGAATTACCCAACTCGTTGTATCAATTTTTACTGACTGACCCGGACTAAGGCAGCGTGGAAGATTTTCGGGTAAACCGCCACCGGTAATGTGAGCCATGCCGTGAATTTCAATTCCTGTACGCCGCGCCTCTAGCAGGGGTTTGACGTAAATCTTGGTAGGCGTTAACAAAACTTCGCCTAAACTCCGACCTCCAAGCAGTTCCGGGCAAGCGTGCCAGTTCGTAGTACCATCCCCCTGTGATGGTGTTGTTGGTAACTGACCAACAATTTTTCTGACTAAACTAAAGCCGTTACTGTGGACGCCATTGCTGGATAAAGCGATCGCTACATCTCCCACTTGTACCTGAGAACCGTCCAGCATCTGGCTTTTCTCAACAATTCCCACACAAAACCCCGCCAAGTCATACTCTCCAGGCTGATAAAACCCTGGCATTTCTGCCGTTTCTCCTCCCAGCAAGGCGCACCCAGACTGGCGGCATCCGTCGGTAATACCTGCAACAACCTGAGTAAGTTGTTCTGAGTTGAGCTTACCTGTAGCTAAATAATCCAGAAAAAATAGCGGTTCAGCCCCAGATGTCAACACATCGTTGACACACATTGCCACAAGGTCAATACCTACGGTGTGATGGCAGTCAAGATCATGAGCCAGTTTTAGCTTCGTGCCTACGCCATCGGTTCCTGAAACTAAAATGGGTTCCCGATACCCTGTCGGTAACTGAAAGCATCCGCTAAAGCCACCAAAACCGCCTATGACTTCCGGGCGGTGTGTGCTTTTAACCAAACTACGGATTCGCTCGACAAAAGCTCGACCCGCCTCAACATCGACACCAGCTTCTCGATAATCCATTTAACAACAAGGGTTTTCGCATCAGATCCCGCCCTGTATTTTACCAAGTGGCAGGAGCAATAGTTCGACCCTTGCTAAGTTACCCAAAAACCAATTGCCTGTTCTCCGTCGTTAGTCATAAATTTGAACTCTTTTAGGTAAAGTTTTATTAAATTTTTCAGAAAATTTTGTGACGAGCTAAAAATCTGTAAGCCTTGCTGTGACGTGATTTCCGGCAAAAGTCTCTGATGAAGTTTTAATAAATTCTTAGCGCTTTCCCAAATTGCCCTGATCCCCAAACCCAAAACTTCATGATAATCTGTTGCAGTTCAATGAAACAGAGCGAACACGGAACGAGTACGAGTTAAGGGGCTAAGGGACGTTCTCTTGCAACATAACCAGCAACAACAGATCTCAGACTCCAAAATGCTTTTGACAAAGGACGTATGAACTATAGAATTTTGAGTAGCCTAAGCGTTACTCTGTTGACAACAATCGGTACGGCAGCAGCAGGTTATGCCCAACAAAGGGCAGTTGACCAAGGTTTTGAACCAAGTCCTGCGGTGGCTCCAATGCTTACCCCAGGAACAGCAATCACCTCGGCTCAACCCGCCGTTCAGCCGCCGGAAGTCGTTAAAGTGGGGGAATTGCAGTCACGCCGCAACACGACTCAACAAGGAGAAGTGATTGCCAGGATTCAGGCTTATGAATTCCAGGGGCGTCAGGTAGCAACCCTTTACGTTCGCAGTATTCCAGTATTGACCTTCTTAGGTTCCTCTTTAGGGACGGCTCAACCCATCAAAGTGGGACAAGTCGAGGCAGGACACAACAGCAGCCGTCAGCCTTCTAGTCAAAAAACAGCTTCTAACTATCAGGCATCAGAAGACGCGCTACTAGCAAGACAAGCCAATGGCGTGGCGAATGCCAACTCAGTCGAGAATGACCCCGTGTGGAGGGCAACCGCCGTTGCCGCGAAACTCAATCAACTGAATCGGGATAATGTATCTGCTTCTGCGATTGCTGTGAGTTGGAAGGCTCAGACTCGCTCCTACAGCATCAAAGTTAACAACCAAGAATTAGTTCAAATCAACGATAAAACAATCCTGGCAGATACAACCCGAAACCCTGCCACCGATGCCCTCCAAGCCACCAATCGGCTGCGGCGTCTCATGGGTAACGCACCACCCTTACGAGAAATTACCGGAATACCCGCCGCGCGTCCAGTAACTCAAGTGGCAGTCGGTCCGATTAGAGTCCAGTTTACAGGCTTGGCATCCTGGTATGGTCCTGGCTTCCACGGCAACCAAAGCGCCAGTGGCGAGATTTACAACCAAAATGCAATGACAGCAGCCCACCGCAATTTACCCTTTGGCACTAGGGTACAAGTGACCAACTTAGATAATGGTCGCTCAGTTGTGGTGCGGATTAATGACCGTGGTCCATATGTCGGCCGTCGGGTAATTGACCTGTCAGCCGGGGCGGCTAGAGTTTTAGGTCTTATGCAAACAGGGGTAGCACCTGTACGTGTAGATGTCTTGGGCAAGGCTGGGGTCGCTAGTCAGTATTAGAATTTACCAAGTCTGAATCTTAGTCGGGGCACGGCATCATTAGACAATCGTCTTCAAACTGAACTGTCTAAATCGCCGTCCCCCTATGGCTAGTAGTTGATTGTTTGGCTCAACTTTTTATTTAGACTTTTAGGGAGGAAACCTAGTTCCTCGGTGTATAGATTTTGGTGTTGGGTTTTGGACTGAAAAAAACCTGCGGAGTGCGGTGTGTCAAGGAGTTAGAGCAAAAGTGAACTGGTCTTTAGTCCTGCAATTGCTAACATCAATCTAGAAGCCCACCTCTTTGATCTCATGCGCCTGTTTACAACAACAGCAGGATTGCGCTGCTATTTAGAACGTGACTGTAGTGGCAAAGACATTGGTCTTGTCCCAACCATGGGCGCATTGCACCGAGGTCACTTAAGTTTAATTGAGCGCTCACGTCGGGAAAATGCGATCACCATTGTCAGCATTTTTGTCAATCCGCTCCAGTTTGGGCCAACGGAGGATTTTGGGTGCTATCCCCGTCCTTTGGAGGCAGATCGGCAGTTGTGCGAACAGATAGGGGTTGACGCGATTTTTGCGCCAACGGCAAGCGATTTATATGGAAATTGCCTGCCAACTGGCGCCATGAGCGATCAGTTGACTCATGTTGTCCCACCCACTGCGATGACTTCTGTATTATGTGGATCTTCTCGCAAAGGTCACTTTCAGGGTGTGGCGACGGTTGTAACGAAACTCTTGAACTTGGTACAGCCGAAACGCGCTTATTTTGGGCAAAAGGACGCACAACAACTAGCAATTGTCAAGCGAATGGTCGCTGATTTAAATATGCCTGTGGAGATTGTCGGTTGTCCAATTATCAGGGAAGAGTCGGGACTGGCGCTGAGTTCTCGCAATCAATATTTAACACCGTTGCAAAAAGACCAAGCCTCGGTATTATATAGAGCGTTGCAGCAAGCACAGAAGGCTTTTGAAGCGGGTGAGTGTGACTGTACAGTTTTGATTGAAGTAGTCAAGTCAGAATTGGCTGCTGTTAATGATATTCAGGTGGAGTATATCGAATTGGTTCATCCAACAAGGCTAACGCCGTTAGAGAAGATTGATGACGGTGGGTTATTAGCGATCGCTGCTCGTGTCGGTTCAACACGTTTAATTGATAATGTGCTACTTCAGCACCGTAAGCCGATTGTGGCAATTGATGGTCCCGCCGGAGTTGGGAAATCTACTGTAACTCGCCAAGTCGCGAAGGCATTAGGATTAATGCATCTCGACACCGGGGCGATGTATCGGGCGGTAACTTGGCAAGCGATGCAAACGGGAATTGACTTGGAGGACGAATCGGCGATCGCTGAATTAGTCAGTCAGTCCCAAATTTCTCTAACAACTAACGAAGAAGGTGATGCCGCACCCCGCGTTTGGGTTGATGGAGAGGATATCACCCAGGCGATTCGAGCGCTAGAAGTTACGGCAAATGTTTCGGCGATTGCGGCTCAAAAATCCGTTCGCTTTGAGCTAGTCAAACAACAGCAGCGTTGGGGTTCTAAGGGTGGTATCGTTGCCGAAGGTCGTGACATTGGTACTCATGTTTTTCCTGATGCCGAGCTTAAAATTTTCTTAACTGCCTCGGCTCAAGAACGGGCACGGCGACGCCAAAAAGACCTAAAAGACCAAAATCTTCCTAATGTTAGTTTAGAGCAGCTAGAACGGGATATTCAAGAACGCGATCGTCGCGATAGTACTCGTGCGATTGCCCCTTTACGCAAGGCAGAAGATGCGATTGAAATCATCACAGATGGCTTAAGCGCCGCCCAAGTTACGGAGCGAATTATCAATCTTTACCATCAACAGGTCACTGCTGCTCATTTTTAAATAAAATTTGAGAAATATATCAAACTTGTAACCTGTTTCAAGCTTGGGGAACTCGTGACGCATGAAGATTCTGGTACTTACTTGGGAATTTCCGCCTCGGATTGTTGGAGGAATTGCTCGCCATGTGGCGGAGTTGTATCCAGAACTCGTGAAGTTGGGACACTCAATTCATTTAATTACGGTAGAGTTTGGGGAAGCACCCTTCTATGAAATCGTAGATGGGGTGCATATCCATCGAGTCCCCGTTGCGCCGAGTCATGACTTCTTCCACTGGATTGTCAACCTGAACGAAAGCATGGGGCATCAGGGGGGCAAGTTAATTTTAGAGGAAGGACCCTTTGATATCATTCATGCTCATGATTGGTTGGTGGGAGATGCAGCGATCGCATTGAAGCATACTTATAAAGTGCCGCTAGTTGCCACGGTTCACGCTACAGAATTTGGTCGTTATAATGGCGTTCATACCGACACTCAAAACTATATTTGTGGCAAAGAAAAGCTACTGGCATTTGATGCTTGGCGGGTAATTGTTTGTACCGACTATATGCGGCGCGAAGTGGAACGCGCTTTAGAAACGCCTTGGGATAAAGTTGATGTTGTCTATAACGGCATTCGTCCTGAAAAGAAACACCGCCTCCCGGATTTTGACCACGGGCAATTCCGCCGCTGCTTTGCTGAAGATAGCGAAAAAATTGTCTATTATGTCGGTCGCATGACCTATGAAAAAGGTGTTTCTGTACTGCTGAATGCTGCGCCGAAGGTGTTAGAGGCAATGGGCGGTTATGCCAAATTTGTAATTATTGGCGGTGGTAATACTGACCACTTGAAGCGCCAAGCGTGGGATTTAGGCATTGGCGGTAAGTGTTATTTTACGGGTTTCATGTCGGATCTGGATTTAGATCGATTTCAAACGGTTGCCGACTGTGCAGTTTTCCCTAGTTTGTATGAACCATTTGGCATTGTGGCGTTGGAAAGTTTTGCGGCGCGTGTGCCTGTTGTTGTTTCAGATACAGGCGGTTTTCCCGAAGTGGTGCGGCATACTAAAACGGGCATTGTTACTTGGACAAATGACTCCGACTCCCTGGCTTGGGGAATTCTAGAAGTGTTGAAGAATCCGGGTTATGCCCAGTGGTTGATTGATAATGCTTATGAAGATTTACAACGCCGTTTTAGTTGGGCGAAAATTGCCAAGCAAACTGAGGGTGTTTATGGTCGAGTCTTACATGAGCGATCGCAAGTTGCTTGGCTGTAATATTTAATACTTTTAATTCAATCTTTTCCTACAGCACATCATAGTAGAGACGTTCCACCGGAACGTCTTTAATGACCTCCATACCCTCCTAATAAATCTGGCAACCAAACTGGATTAAGCAACACCAACCCACCCCAAACTAAGAAAGTAATACCCACAATTGGGACAAGTTCGCGCCCTTGCTTCCAAGTTCTTTCTAATGTCATTATTACTGTCAGCACAATCATCCAGGTAAAATGTCCTACCCCCACAGCAAGCATTACCAACATCAGCGCCCAACAACAACCGAGGCAGTATAAACCGTGACGTATTCCTAAATTCCAAGCTGCCTTTAAACCACGTTGATAGTGGTGGGTGAGGAAACTCAGGGGATGGCGACAACTATTTAAACACTGTTCCTTCAGGGAACTAAATTGAAACCCACCTGCTAAAACTAAGGTTGAACCAGCAATAATCCAAGGGCGATGATGTAGCCAATGCCAATGCTGTACGACCGAGTGTAAGCCAATATCAAAGAGCAAGGCAATTATCGCAAATCCAGTCCAAACTGCGGCATAAGCGCCCAAAAACGCTAGCAGCGCTAACTGAGGCTTTGTTTGTTGACGACTGACTTTGACAAATAAGCGCACCATCGGCAAGCTGCTGGGTAACATCATCGCTGCTGTCATTACCTGCCAAGCGGCGAGAAATAGTAATAACTTGAGTAGTAAGGGAATGCGCTCAAGCTTAATTAAGGCACTTTGATGCAGCCAATGTTCTTGTCCCGTGGCGGCAGCTAAAATTGTCAACACCCAAGCAATAAAAACGATCGCCCAAAGTATCGTTAAGTCATGATTGACAAATTGACGAAATTTCGATATCACTGGCGTCCCTGATGATTGTTCCACGTTTGATTATTCCTCGAAGCGGAAAAAGCCTTGGATGGCATTGCGCCCGTTATACTCCCAAGTGAGGTTATGTTCAGGGATATTCACCCGATGAACGGAAGCTTTGCCAATATAAGCAACAGAACCTGGAATTGTACTAAAAATAGAATCTACTATTTTTGTTGGCTTGCCTTCTAGTCCCCGATAGGGTTCCATTTCACTTTCTAAAACATCGCCAATTCTGATTGTGCCTTTGGCTTCAGAGATGTGGTATTCGATGGGAGCAATTCTCGTTTCCAAAACATCGCTGATTAACTTGGCAACATCTGCGATCGCACCACCCAAGTCACCATTAAACACCTTAATTAGCGCCTGTTGTTGTTCTGGCGTGCCTTTACCATCAACATAAATTACAGCACGCCAATTTCCTGCCAAAACATTGCCAGGAATGTAAACAATTTTAACTAAAGTTAATCCAGAAACATCAATTCCTAGAACTTCTCCTTTTTCTATGTTATAAGCAACAAAGCTATCACAAGCACCGCCGTCTGGATCATCTCCAATCCAACAAGGACAAGGAGCGTTGCAAGAACAAGCTTCGAGAATTTGCCCTTCTAATGTGTAGGATTTGGCTGCTGTTGTCATCGTCGCGACTTCCTTTTTAGAAAATACAATGCTATCAATGATTGTTATGCCAACTCATTATACTTAGCTCGTTAAGTCTGAAGTTTTTTAAAGTCAAGCAAGATCTTTAAAATTAGGAAATTAATCAAGTTACAGGGGAGTATTACATAAGCTCAATAGAAAGGCAAGTCGATCTTTATAAGTTTTTAGTTAGTCAGTAAAAATGAACCGGAAATTCCGAAAAACGATTGTATTAAGCGGACTGGCGTTGCTGACACTATTAGTGGTGGCTTTTACATTTTGGAACAATCAAGCAAAGTCACAGTTGCCCGAAAAAATAGCGATCGCATATCAACCCAGTATTACCTATGCTCCCCTAATGATCGTCAAATATCAAGAAACTTTAGAAAAACAGTTTCCTAATATTACGTTTCGATGGAAAGAACTAGCAAATACTGCAACAATTCAAGAAAAGACTTTAGCAAATCAGCT
>CADCTM010000719.1 GCA_902805485.1 uncultured Coleofasciculus sp.
ACGAATGCTCAACTTAATGCTTTGACATTACGCTTAGATCAGTCAGTCTCAGAAGTTGATCTCAGTGAGGTAGAACAAGCGATCGCTTCGACGAATGCTCAACTCAATGCTTTGACATTACGTTTAGAGCAGTTGACAACGCCACAAGCGGTTGATCTCAGTGAGTTAGAACAAGCGATCGCTTCGACGAATGCTCAACTCAATGCTTTGACATTACGTTTAGAGCAGTTGCCAACCCCACAAGCGGTTGATCTCAGTGAGATAGAGGAAAGGAACATACACCTGAGAGGCCAGTTAAATGCTCTTAGCTTACGTGTGGATCATCTTCATACGCCAAAAGAAGTTGACTTGACTGAGATAGAAGAAGCGATCACCGAGATCAAGGTTCAACTGAATGCCTTAACCTTGCGCTTTGATGAGTTGCCACCAGCAAGCGAAGCTAACTTCAGTGAGGCAGAATATGCCATCCTAGACATTAATACTCAACTAGACGCTCTAAACCAACGGTTCGACACCAGACCAGAGGCACAAGCGATTGAAGAGTTACAACGAGCAATTCCTCAACTTTCTGAGCAGCTAAATGCGTTGAGCGTGCGTTTAGATAATTCGCCTAATCCTCAAGCGGTTGATTTGAGTAGTGTAGAGACAGTGATCGCACAAATTAATAGTCAGTTGGACGGCTTAAATCAACAGTTCAATACTCGTCCCGAAATACAAGCAATTGAGCAATCACAAAATGCGATCGCACAACTGACAGAACAGTTAAGCACCTATCGCGAACCAACTCCCCAAGCGGTTGATTTAAGTGGTGTAGAAACAGCCATTACTAACATCAATAGTCGCTTGGACTCGGTTACATTACGTTTGGATGAGTTACCAACTCCCCAAGCGATTGATTTAAGTGGTGTAGAAACAGCGATCGCACAAATTCACAGTCAGTTATACGCTTTAAATCAAGAGTTCAACACTCGTCCAGAGATACAAGCGATCGAGCAATTGCAAGGAGCAATGCCACAGCTTTGGGAGCAGCTAAATGCTTTTGCTTTGCGTATGGATACCCCGACGCCCCAAGTGGTTGATTTGAGTGGTATTGAGACAGCAATTACTAACATCAATAGTCGCTTAGACTTAGTTGCACAGCCTCTAGCTACCCCAACCCAAGCGGTTGATTTGAGTGGGGTGGAAACAGCGATCGCTGATATCAACAGTCGGTTGAATGTTTTAAATAAACAGTTCAATGCTCAACTAGAAGCGCAAAAGATTGAGCGATTAAAAAGCTCAATTTCACCGCTAAGAGAGCAGGTAAATGTCATGACACTGCGTCTTGATACGTTAGGAAATTCTTCAGATATTGACTTTAGTCAAGAACAGGAAATCCTCACCGACATTAATTTTCAGCTTGATTCCTTAACACAACGTCTCGATCATCCCCCAGCTTCCTTCAAAGTTGACCCCAACGAAATAGAGGAAACACTGTCCGGCATCAATTTTCAGCTACA
>CADCTM010000720.1 GCA_902805485.1 uncultured Coleofasciculus sp.
TTTGATGAGGCAACCAGTGCCCTTGATTATGAAACCGAACGACGAGTTTGCCGAAACTTGATGCAGCGCTTTCAAGGTCGCACGTGTTTTTTCATTACCCATCGCCTCAATACGATCGCCCATGCCGACCGAATTCTCTTCATGCAAGCAGGCATTATCGCTGAACAGGGAACGCATCAAGAGTTAATTGCCAAACGCCAGCTCTATTACTGCCTCTATGCACAACAATCACGCGAAGCGTAGAACGCTTACGAAGCACTAGTTAGCAGCCAGAACCAACTCAAATCTGTTCCCCTCATCCCCCATCCCTCACTCCTCTCCCCTCAATTCACCTGGAGAAAAGTTATGACCCGTCACTGGTTAGCTAATCCCTTTGGGGCATTGCAAAAGCACTACCGAAAAAAGTTAGATCAGGTTGAGCAAAATCTGGAAATTAAAACGATTACGCTGCCACCTATAGCACCCTGGACAAAACTCATCACACAAGTGATTTTAGTTGGTATTGCTGCAGGTGCTGGGTGGTCGATCGTGGCACGTGTGGATGTTGTTGTGACGGCAACCGGCAAACTAGAGCCACTATCGCAATCGCAGATCATTCAATCGCGTGCAGGTGGTGTGGTAACGGCAGTGCTGGTGCGGGAAGGGCAAGAGGTAAAACAGGGTCAGTTACTAATGCAATTGGATAAAACGACCCTCTACAATCAACTACAAGAATTGCTACTTCAGCGCGATCGATTAGTTAAAGAAATCGCAGTACTACGCACAGTACGAGAGGGGCGTTCAATGGAATCCCTGGGCAAACACTGGGCTGGGATGCCACCAGAATTGATGAACCAGGTGCAAATGCGTATGTTGCTCGTGGCTCAACTTTCAGGCGACCCCAGCAATCTCTCTCCAGAGCAACGTCAGCGATATGACCTGTTTGAACGGCAATGGCGCGGTCGACAGTACATTGGCAGTTTACAGGAAGCAGATATCCAGGCAAAAATTAATGAAACCAACGCACAGCGAGCGCAAACAGAATTTCAACTGCAAACAGAGCAAGAACTAATTGCACGGCTAAAACCCCTGGTAGATCAAGGCGCTATTTCTCGCATTACTTTACTTCAGCGCAATGTTGGTGTGAGTGAGCTTCAAAGTCAACGGACCCAAAATTTCTTGAAAAAGCAGCAGTTAGAGATTAGCCGCGTCCAGACGAGGGCTGAAGAAGGCAAGACGATGAACGAAATGCTGCAAGATTTACAGCGACAGTTAGCCGAATTAGATGCAAGGTTTGATACCACAATCAAAGACAGCCAGCAGCAATTGATTGCGGTCAATAGTAAATTAAGCCAGGTGCAACTCGATCTAAAAGCACAGGATTTACGCGCTCCCACTGATGGTGTTGTGTTTGAATTGGGACCCAAGCTTCCAGGCGTTGTTTCTCAGGCAGGTCAGACGCTGCTGCAAGTTGTGCCCAACGAAGCACTCACAGCCCAGGTCAAAGTTGCTAACGCT
>CADCTM010000721.1 GCA_902805485.1 uncultured Coleofasciculus sp.
GTTCGTGACAATTATGGTTCGGTTGAGTATGTCATTGGCACCGGCATCGATATTACTAAGCGTGAGCAAGCTGAGAAAGCACTCCTTAAAAGTGAAAAACAGTATCGCTCAGTTGTAGAAAACGTCAAAGAAGTGATTTTTCAAACCGATACAGAAAGACGATTAAAGTTTCTCAATCCCGCCTGGACAGAAATCACTGGATACCCCGTAGAGGAAAGCCTTGGCAAACGCTTCTTGGATTTCATTCATCCTGACGATCACCAATTCCATGAGGAACGATTTCCAGCCCTTGTTGATAGCCTAAGCCAAACAGAAAACTTCCGCTACCAACTTCGCTTCTTAACTAAAAATAGTAGTAAAGCACAACTTGAAATTTATGCCTGTCAGATGTTGGCTGACGACAACAGTGTCATTGGAATTTCTGGGACTCTTAACGATATCACTGAGCGCAAGCGCAGAGAACAGCATCTGAATGCAGAACACTCTACAACAAGGGTTTTGGCTGAGTCACTTACCCTTAGAGAAGCTACCCCACAAATCATAGAAGCGATTTGTGAAGGCTTAGGATGGGATATGGGCGAACTCTGGAGTGTTGACACAAGTACAAATGTACTGCATCGTGTTGAAACCTGGCATCGACAGTCGGTTGATGTCTCCGAATTTGAGGCAGCGAGTTCGCAAATCACTTTCTCGCAAGCGGTTGGGCTGCCAGGTCGGGTATGGGAGACTGCTGAACCTGCCTGGATTGCTAATCTGGTTGAAGATGCAAACTTTTTAAGAACTTCAATAGCAGTAAAAGTAGGGCTACAAGCTGCTTTCGCTTTCCCTATCCTGAATGGGCATGAACGCTTGGGTGTTATGACTTTCTTCAGTCGTGAGAAACAACCCATTGATACAGATTTGCTCAAAACGATGGCTGCGATTGGCAGCCAGCTCGGTCAGTTCATCAAACGCAAACAGGCAGAGGAGGAAGTACAGCAGCAAAATTTGATTTTGGAGACCGAATTGAATCAGGCGGCTGAATATGTGCGATCGCTCTTCCCACGTTCTTTAAGCGGAATAGTGACCACTAAGGCAGTGTTTATTCCCTCGCTTCAGCTAGGGGGTGATGCCTTTGACTATTACTGGCTTGATGCCGACCATTTGGCTGTTTATCTATTAGACGTAGCAGGACACGGAGTTAGATCGGCGCTGCTGTCGGTTTCTGTGCTGAATGTTTTGCGATCACAATCTCTCCCCAACACCAATTTTTCTCAACCCAGCGCTGTCTTAACAGCTCTCAATCGTGCCTTCCAGATGAATGAAAACGGGGATGACTATTTCACCATTTGGTATGGCGTTTATAATCGACTTCAGCGAGAACTTGTTTATGCTTGCGCGGGACATCCACCGGCAATTTTGCTATCTGGAGCTTCGACTACTACCTCTATAAAAGAGCTAGGTTCACCTGGTATTCCAATAGGGATGTTACCTGATGCTGATTTTTTTTA
>CADCTM010000722.1 GCA_902805485.1 uncultured Coleofasciculus sp.
GAGCTAGATTGGCGAGAAGTTGCTGGTTTAGAGGTATCCAAGGACATTGAGCGCGCGATCGCAAAACCCCTTGAAAGCATCACTGAGGTTGACAAGGCGATCAATCAGCTAGTGGGTACGCTGTGCGAGATGTTGCGCCGCATCACCCGGAAGGCGGGGGATTTAGTCAATGCAGATCGCACCAGTATTTTTTTACTAGATAGACAAACCAAAGTCCTCGGCACAATTATTGCTGATGATGGCGCGGGGGGCTGTTTATTAATTGATATTCCTGCCAACCGAGGCATCGCCAGTCTCGCTGCCACATCCTTACAAATTATTAATGTCCCTTTTGATGTTTATGACGATCCCCGCTCGGAACAGGCGCAGAATACGGATAAAAAAACTGGATACCGCACCTACACACTTTTGGCTTGGCCGCTGTTAAATCAACAACAAAATTTAATTGCTGTTGTGCAATTAATTAACAAGTTGCAGCCCAATAATAACCCAGCAGATGAATTATCTAAAAGAATTGATACCAACGGTTTTTCCAAAGAGGATGAGGCAAAGCTGGCGAAGTTTGCACCTTCAATTCTCAAGATTTTAGAAAAGTGCCAGTTTTGTTATCAACTATCGTTGAAAGTGAGAAAAAGTGCCAGACAAAATAAAGGGGGAAGCGCCGCCCAAAATGCGAGATTAATTGCCCAACTTAAGCGACGAGAACAACAACTGCGAAGAAGCCTTAATAAAATTTAGGTTGGGGAAGAAAACCTAGTCTTCCCATTTGCTAAATTGATCCAGTCTGTTGCTCAGGGCTAGCCAGAATAGGCAACTCCTGCCCCCAGCTACCCTTGAAGGCAAAGCTTTCTAACGGTTTACGAACCCGTGGCGCGCCCTCCCGTTGTTGCAAGTTTTCCGGCAACGTTTGCGAGTCTGCCCCATATCCTAACGAGATCGCTGCCACAGGCTCATAACCATCTGGAATGCCATATAATTCCCGTACTTTTTGTACATCAAAGCCTGCCATCTGATGGATATATAGCTCCAGTGCCGTCGCCTGCAAAGCTAGGTTGCTCACCGCTTGCCCAACATCGTGAAAAGCATGGCGGTTCTCGTTGCCATTCTTCTCAAAGTGCAGCTTCGCCACCGAAATCATCAACACTGGCGCGTTTTTTGCCCAAACCTGGTTTCCCTCTGCCAGACAACTCAGCAAGCGCTCAAATTCGCCTAGATTCTCTTTGGTCGCTACAATAAAGCTCCAAGGCTGCTCGTTATAAGAAGATGCCGCCCATCTCGCTGCCTCGAGGAGACTGCCTAACTTCTCCGGCTCAACCATCCGCTCTGAGAATGCCAAAGGACTCCAACGCTGTTTGAGCAGGTCATGAATTGGATATTGAGTCTCCGCGATTTTTTCTGGCATTACCGAACTCCGAGCCTAATTTATGCTGACACTGCAAGGTGATCTTACATTTATACATTTAAAGAATTATCGGAGATTATCCC